>JAQBUJ010000612.1 GCA_027623845.1 Pseudomonadota bacterium | reverse complement strand
GCAGCATGGGATGAAGACTTCCTTCAAAGCGTAATTTGCAACTGAATTTGTTCACCCGATTCCCCTGCTTTACCATCCGGAGATCATCCACGCGTACCGATATGTACCCAGGACCGCCACGGGCCTTGAGGAGAGCCAATCCAGCAGATAGAAGGATGACCTAGGCTTTCCATGAACTTCCGAGGTATCAGGTCGATGACTTTCGCTGCGCGCAAAACCTCGTCTTCCGTGCCGATCTTCCTGGTGACCGAGTCGGGGCTCAAGGATTGGGGCAATACCGCCGATACCAACGCCTCTCAATGGGTCGCGGCGACCGGTTTTACGGCGGCGGCGGGAGCCCATTGCTGTCTGCCCAACCCGAATGGCGGCCTCGCCGGCATCCTCGTGGGCGTCACCGAGAGCGAGACGCCCAGCGCCGGACTCTGGGACCTGGCGGGATTGCCGACAAACCTGCCGGAGGGTCGCTATTATCTCGATACCGAGCTTGGCCCGGAAAAGGCGACGATGGCGGCGCTCGGCTGGGCGCTCGGCTGCTACAGTTTCGACCGTTACAAGAAAACCCCGAAGCCGAAGGCCGAGCTGGTCCTGCCCACGGAGGCGGACCGGGCCGAGGTGAATCGAATCGCGACCGGCATCGGCCTGACCCGCGATCTGATCACCACGCCGGCCGGAGATATGGGGCCGGAGGATCTGGCCGAGGCCGCCAAGGCGATGGCCAAACCATTCAAGGCCAAGGTGAAGGTCATCGTCGGCAAGGACCTGTTGCGCAAGAACTACCCATCGATCCACGCGGTCGGTCGCGCCGCCGCCCAGGAACCACGGTTGATCGACATCACCTGGGGCAAAACCTCGAACCCGCGCGTGACCTTGGTCGGTAAGGGTGTGTGTTTTGACACCGGTGGCCTGGATATCAAGTCCGCTGGCGGCATGCTGAATATGAAAAAGGACATGGGCGGCGCTGCCCAGGTTCTCGGGCTGGCCCATATGATCATGGATGCGGGATTGCCGGTTCGTTTACGGGTCCTGGCGCCGGCGGTGGAGAACGCGATCTCCAGCAACGCTTTTCATCCCCTGGATGTCTTGCGGACCCGCAAGGGGCTGACGGTCGAGGTCGGCAACACCGACGCCGAGGGCCGGTTGATCCTGTCCGACGCACTGAGCGAGGCGGCCAGCGACAAACCCGAGATGATCATCGACTTCGCCACCCTGACCGGCGCCGCCAGGGTCGCCCTCGGCACCGACGTCCCAGCGCTGTTCTGTAACGATGACGCGCTGGCCGAAGCCCTGCTGGCGCATGGGACCCAGGCCAATGATCCGCTTTGGCGGATGCCGCTTTGGCAAGGCTATAAGGCGCACCTCTCCTCCAAGGTCGCGGACCTCTCCAGCACCGGCTCAGCGCCCCAAGGCGGCGCGATCAAGGCGGCGTTGTTTCTGGAACACTTCGTCGAGCCGGATATCCCCTGGGCCCATATCGACCTGATGGCCTTCAACAGCACCTCACGCCCCGGGCGCCCCGAAGGCGGCGAGGCGCAAGGTATCCGAGGCATCTACGCCATGCTGAAGAAACGCTACGCTTAAGGGTCTGAGCGGTTTCTACAATCCGCTTCAGTAGCCCGCCTCGAGATTGACCAGGCCTTGCAGCGGCCGGCCTTCGCGACAGCGTCGGATATTGTCGAGGAAGGTCGCCGCAACCGCCGGCACGTGAACTTCCGCGGCATGGTGCGGCGTCATGATAATCCGCGCATCGTCCCAGAATGGATGCGCTTCCGGCAGCGGTTCTACGGTGAAAACATCCAAGGCCGCACCGGCGATTTGACCGGAGTTTAGCGCCGCCGTCAGATCCGCCTCGACCAGTTGCGCGCCGCGCCCAGCGTTCAAAACATAGGAACCACGCGGCATCCGGGCAAACAATGCAGCGTTCATTACACCCACCGTCGCCGGGGTATTCGGCAACAGACAGACAAGAAAATTCGTGCTCGCCGCCATTTCTCGCAGGCCATCTGCGCCCTGGAAGGAGGCAATGCCTTCGAGCTGTTTGGCGGTTCGGCTCCAGCCCTGCACCTTCAAGCCCATGGCCTGGAGCATCCGGGCGACATGGCTGCCGAGATAGCCAAGGCCAAGGATGCCGACCTGGATCGCGTCGGTGTCGAAGGCGCGCTCCGGCGGCCATTCCCGGCGTTGGCGCAAGGCGTCGTAATGTGCGGTCTCACGATGCAGCCGCAGGATGTTCATCGCCGCCCAATGGCTCATCGAGCGGGCCATATGCGCGTCAGTCACCCGCACCAGGGGAACGTCCCGAGGCATTTGCGGATCACTCAGCACATGATCGACACCGGCGGCCATCGACATGATCAGCTTCAGATTGGGGAATTTCGCCAGCTCGCCATGCGGCATTTTCCATACCATGGCGATATCGACATCGGCTGGATCGCCGACCTCGGGCCATTCACGGATTTCCAGATCAGGGGCGAGCTTGTGCAACTCGTTTATGTATCCCTCGGCTCTTTCTTGTCCGAGTTTGATGACGATGGCGGGCATCGCGATCTCCTTAATATTGCCGCTCGCGGTCGACCAGGTTGTTTGGATCCAAACCGGCGAAGACCTTCTCGATCGCGTCGGTGACCTGGGCGGCGGCGCTGTCGGCGTTGGATTGCGCCGAGACATGCGGCCAGACCTGAACCTTGGGATGCGCCCAATAGGGATGCTCCGGCGGCAGCGGTTCCTGATGA
>JAQBUJ010000611.1 GCA_027623845.1 Pseudomonadota bacterium | reverse complement strand
GGTAGCGATGAAGCGGGTGCCCATCCACCCCCCCTGGGCGCCCAAGGCCAGCGCCGCGACCAGCCCCCGTCCGTCGGATATTCCGCCCGCCGCCAGCACCGGGATCTTCACCAGGTCCACCACGCGGCTGACCAGGGGCAGGGTGCCGACACGACCGACATGACCGCCGCCTTCATGGCCCGAGGCGATCACCACGTCGACGCCGGAGGCCTCGACCTTGAGCGCCTGGCGAGAGGTGCCGACCAGTGACATCACCACCATCCCGGCGTCATGGGCCCGCGCCACGATGCGGCCGGGATCGCCGAGGCCGGAGACGATCACCGGTACTTTTTCCTCGAACGTGACCTCGATATGCGCCTCGACCTCCTGGGTATAGCTGGTCGAGGCGGTATCGCCGCCGCGCGCCTGGGCGAATAGGATGTCGACGCCGAAGGGTTTGTCGGTCGCCGCCTTGACGAGACGAATTTCGCGCCTCAGCTCCTCGGCGTTCATGAAGGCCGAACCGATGACACCGAGGCCCCCGGCCTCGGAGACCGCCGCCGCCAGCTTGCCGTAAGCCACCGAGTACATGCCGGCCTGGCAGATCGGATAGTCGATGCCGAGTAGCCGGCAAAGTGGATTGTCGTCAAGAATGCCCATGGCAATACCCAATGCTCTTCGCGCGCCGTCGATGGCGCCGAGAAACTAGCGCGCCGGAGGTTCCTCGGACAAGCGGCGCTGATTACCGAGAATGGTTTCGAGAAGGCGGCCAAATGTCGGTTCGGTGAAAGGCTGCTTGGATAGACTGGACCTCTTCTGTCGGCGCGGGCACCATCGGGGCAACCGCTGCACTGGAGCCTGGCCATGCCCAAGGATAGTTCTGAAGCCCAGATGACCGCCGGCGGCGCTATCTTCTCGCGTTTGAAGGCGCTTGGCGTTGACTATGTGTTCTGTAATTCTGGGACTGATTTTCCGCCGATCATCGAAGGGCTGTCGGAGGCGATGGCCAAGGGGATTGATCTGCCGCAGGCCCTGGTAATCCCGCATGAGAGCGCCGCGCTCGGCATGGCGCACGGGTATTACATCGCCACCGGCAAGGCCCAGGCGGTGATCCTGCACACCAATGTTGGCCTGGCCAATGGCGCCATGGGGATGATCAATGCGGCGACCGATCATGTGCCGGTGCTGCTGATGTCCGGGCGCACGCCAACGGTGGAGCAGGGGCGTTTCGGCGCCCGCACGGTGCCGATCGGTTGGGGCCAGGAGATGCGGGACCAGACCGCCTTGGTGCGCGAGACCTCAAAATGGGATTACGAGTTGCGGTTTCCCGAGCAAGTGCCGGAAATGCTCGACCGGGCCCATGCCATCGCCAGCTCGACCCCGTCCGGACCGGTCTATATGAGCCTGCCGCGCGAGGTCCTGTGCGGGCCGTGCCCAATAGCGGCTGTGGAGGCGCCAATCTCGATGGCGCCGAGCCACGCAGCGGCGCCCGAGGCGGACCTGCAACAGCTCGCCGAACTGCTTAGCCGGGCCGAGCGACCGCTGATCATCGCCCAGAGAGGGGCCGGCACCCAGGACGGTTTTGCCGCCCTGGCGCGTCTTGCCGAGGATTGGGCATTGCCGGTTTGCCAGTATTGGGCTGGCGCGCTGGCGATTTCATACGACCACCCAAGCTGTGTTGGCAGCGATGTAGAGCCCTGGCTGTCCGAGGCCGACGTCGTTTTGATCGTCGACGGCCTTGCCCCCTGGTCGCCGGAAGTTCACGGCCCGAAAGCCTCGGCCAAGGTGGTCAATCTTGGCCCCGATCCGCTGCATCAACGCTTTCCGGTGCGCAATTTCCGGTCCGACCTTTTGATCACCGGCGAGACCGCGGACGCTTTGGTCAGGCTAGACGCAGCGATGCGCCCGGCGCTGGCGGGACGTGAGGCGGCGCTGGCGACCCGGCGCGGATTGGTTCACGAGCGGATCACCGTGATCCGAGCGGCGACGCGTCAGGCCGCCGAGGATGGCGCCTCGATGCCGATGACCAAGGCCTGGGTGGCGCATTGCGTCGGCGAGGCGGTGAAAGACCATGATTCCACGGTGCTGTGCGAGCTTGGCTGCCCGCTCGATCAGGTGCGACCGACCGAGCACGGTTCATGGCGCGATCTGCCGCATTCCGGCGGCCTTGGGTGGAGCTTGCCGGCGGGAATGGGAATGAAACTGGCGCACCCGGATCGTCTGATCGTCTCGACCATGGGCGACGGCGCTTACATGTTCGCCAATCCTGTCGCCTGTCATCAAATCGCCGAGGGCCACGAGATCGCCACCCTGTCGGTGATCTTGAACAACCAGGAATGGTTCGCGGTGCGTCGCGCGGCGCTCGGCATGTATCCCCAGGGGTTTGCCGCCAAGGCGAACCAGATGCCGCTGACCTCGCTGTCACCTAGCCCGGATTTCGCCCGGATCGTTGAGGCTAGCCGGGGGCATGGCCAGACAGTGACCGATCCGAAGGAGCTACGGGGAGCGTTGGAGCGCGGGATTGAGGTGGTGATGAAGGAGAGGCGTCAGGCGGTGATAAACGTCATGGTCGCGTGATTGCGCACGGATATGGCGGTCATGGTTGCCCGATTTGTATGTCTGGAAAGCCTTTATCATCATCACAAGACAGGGCGTGCGCAATTCGATTGAAAAAATAATAACGATAAGAGCCGGTCCGCAAAGTTGTTGAGTCTCTTGAGTCATTTGTGATTCAGTATCTGGTGACCATA
>JAQBUJ010000610.1 GCA_027623845.1 Pseudomonadota bacterium | reverse complement strand
AACCCGCCGACCCGACCGAAGCCTGGGCCTGTCGAATTCGTGCCCTGGAAATTGGCCGAGTCCGAAAGTGCCGACGGAGTCTTCCAGCCGCCGCAACCCGAGCGGAAAAGGCGTCCGACCGCCGCGCCACTGAGACCGGAGAATACCGGTAAGACCTGGGCGCCGGATGGGCGGGCCGAGGTTCCACGGAAATCCGATGCCGAACGGAATGAAGAGGGTAACAATTGGGATTGGCAGAAAGTACCCGAAGACGCGGTCTCGAAAACCAGGCGCAAGGCGAGCACGCCGAAGGATGAGCTTGACGCTCTGCGTGAGGAAATGCTGCGTACCCTCAAGAATTGATCAGGCGGTTGGGGATCGGTTTAACAATGAGAGCGATCGCCGCAGTCTCCAGCAACAACAATATCCACAACCCGCCGATATAGTCACCGGACAGGTCGCGCAGCATCCCGACGATCCAGGGCGCCAGAGCCGCGAGCACGTACATTACGACGTTGATCATCGCATAGGTCCGACCATATCCGGCGGCTCCGAAGGCCTGGCGCGCCAGGATTGGCGGCAGGAGTACGATGGGCCCGACCACCAGCCCGGCGATGGCGCAGCCGACTTGAATGACGAAGAACGAGTCGGCGAGGGCAATCACGGCCATGCCAACTCCAAACAATGCATAACTGCCGGCGGCCAAAAGCGTCGCCGGAACGGCCCGGCTGGCCTGCGCGACGACCAGACGGCCGATGGCGGAGGCGACCGCAACCACGGTAACGGTTGTCGCTGCGGCGCCGGGTTCAGCAAAGATGGAAACGATAGGGATTTGATGGGCTAGGAAGCCGACTTGGCCGCCCAGTCCAAACGCTGCCGCCACCGCAATGCGCCAAAACAGCGGGTCCTTCAGCATTATCTTCGCCGGCACCGCCGCCGCTGCTGCCGGACCGGTGGTTGATATCGGCTCCGGTCGTCCGAGCCGGGCCAGGACGACGACGACCAGGGCCAGCACCGCCAACACGGTTGCACCGGCCACCAGCATTGTGGCCTCGAACCCGTTGCGCGCGCTTGAATAGACCAGGATCAGGGGAACCAAAGCCCCGCCGAAACTAGCCCCGGTCAGCGCGACCCCAAGAGCGACGCCAAAGCCTCGATCAAACCAGGGCGCGAGGGTCGGACTGATCGCCGCCGCCGCCAAAGCCGGATACCCGAAGCCCAGGATCGCGTAGACCGCGAACATCTGCCACGCTTGGGTTACCTGACCAAGCGCAATCAGGCCCAGGCCGATACAGAGCGCGCCGATCATGACGACCGGAACCGGGCCACGGCGATCAATCAGCAGGCCAACACCGATTGTGCCGGGAAGGCTGGCAATCCAGAATACCAGGATCGCCGTCGAGACCAGCGCTGTCGACCAACCCATGTCACGGGTCAACGCATCCATATAGACGCTATGGCCGTAAAACACCGCGCCCCAGGCGAAGGTCGCCATCAAGAAGCAGGCGGCGGTCACAATGATACGCGCCGATCGGTGCCGGCTTACCATACCCATCGTCCGGAACCTGCTCTCACCGGTTGGCTCTCCCCTGTTTGGCCGTTCCCGCACCGGGCGATGTTCCGATTGGCATCAGCAAGACCATTTCGTCGGGGTTGGAAACACGCCACTATGACATGAATTTCGTCTCGATCCGCGAACCGGAATCCATGCGGCGTGAACGCGGCCCAAAGGAGCCTGCCCAATGCCAAACCTGACACTCAAAATCAATGGCGTCACGCACCAGCTAGCGGCACAGAGCGATACGCCGCTGTTGCAGGTGTTGCGCAATCAGTTGGGGCTGACCGGCGCAAAGCTCGGCTGTGGCCTGGAGCAATGCGGGGCCTGCGCGGTTCTGGTGGATGGGGAAAGCCGACTGAGCTGTGTTGCGGCGGCATCGGAGTTCCAGAACAAAGACATCGTCACCATCGAGGGACTGGCCGGGGAAGCTGGTTTGAGCGCCGTCCAACGGGCTTTCGTTGCCGAGACCGCGGCGCAATGCGGCTATTGCACGCCGGGGATGATCATTGCGGTTACCGGATTGTTCCGGAAAACCCCGCAGCCTAGCGAGGCACAGGTCCAGGAGGCGCTGGCCGATCACCTTTGCCGTTGTGGATCGCATGCCCGGATCCTTGCGGCGATTGACCGGCTGCGGCGGGAGGGTTGAGAGCATGGCCGATAACCCCAGCCTGACCAAGAACCCGGATCTCGACGCCTGGATTTCCATCACCACCGACGGACGTGTTCTGGTGCGTATGGGCAAGGTCGATATCGGGCAAAAGATATCCTCCGCCGTCGCCCGACTGGCGGCCGAGGAACTCGACATCGATCCGAGCCGTATCGTCATGCTCCGGCCGGACACGATCGATGGTCCCGACGAAGGCATGACCTCCGGCAGCAACTCGATGGAAGAGTCCGGAAACGCCGTTCGTTTGGCCGGCGCCACCGCCAAAGCCCATCTGCTGGCACTGGCGGCGATCGCCCTGGCGGTCGAGACCAGCGGTCTTGAGGTTTCGGACGGCACCATCACCGCCCGATCGACCAACCAAACCACCAGCTATTGGGAGCTTCAAGGCGGCAAGCCGTTTGGCATTGCGATCGATATCAACGCGCCGGTGAAGCCTGCCGCCCTGACAACCTTGATTGGTCGTCCATCGCCGCCGCTCGACCTTGTGGACATCGTCACCGGGCGTCATGTCTTCGTCCACGACATGGCTATGGCCGG
>JAQBUJ010000609.1 GCA_027623845.1 Pseudomonadota bacterium | reverse complement strand
CTGCTCGTCGGTCGCATCGAGCGCCGCGAACAGATCGAAGACTTCTTCCTGTACCTCGTAAGCGCGCTGGTCGGGCCGGTCCGCCTTGTTCACGACGACGATCGGTTTCAATCCGAGCGCCAGTGCCTTCATGGTCACAAACTTGGTTTGCGGCATCGGGCCTTCGGCGGCGTCGACCAGCACAAGCGCACCGTCAACCATCGACAGGATGCGTTCGACCTCGCCGCCGAAATCCGCGTGGCCGGGGGTGTCGACGATATTGATTCGGATATCGTTCCATTCGACCGACGCGCATTTGGCGAGGATGGTGATCCCGCGTTCGCGCTCCTGGTCGTTTGAATCCATAACCCGTTCTGCGACGCGCTGGTTTTCACGGAAGCTGCCCGACTGACGGAGCAGCTGATCGACCAGGGTCGTTTTGCCATGATCGACATGCGCGATAATCGCGATGTTGCGAAGTTCTTTCACTGTTCGAATATCCAAAATAACGGGGCGGGTCACCGGACCCGCCCACTCGCTTATGCGGTTTGCCCGCGCTGTATACAGGCAATCGCCCGCTTTATCCCAGCTTTTCCTTTACCAGCGCCGCAAGCGACGTTTCGGGCCGCGCGCCGTAATGGCTGATAACCTCCCCCGCGCAGATCGATCCGATCCGTCCCGCGACGTCGAGCTCGTAGCCTTGGGTGAGGCCGAACAGCACACCGGCGGCATAAAGATCGCCGGCTCCCGTCGTGTCGACGACTTTTTCGACCGCCTCTGCCGGGATCTCGACGACCTCGCTCGACGTAACGATAACGGACCCTTCGGCGCCGCGGGTGACCGCCGCCAATTCGACCTTGCCGACCAGTTGGCCAACCGCATCATCGAACGAATCGGTCTCGTAAAGCGACGTGATCTCGTCATGATTGGCAAAAAGAATGTCGATATGGCCTTCGACCAAATGCTGAAACGACGCGCGGTGACGATCGACACAGAACGGATCTGACAGCGACAGCGCCACCTTGCGGCCCGCAGCGTGTGCCAGTTCGGCCGCTTTGACGAACGCCTCTTTCGCTTCTTCCCGGTCGAACAGATATCCTTCGAGATAGGTGATCTGGGCATTGCCGATCGCCTCGGGATCGATATCGTCGGAGCCCAACATTACGCTCACCCCGAGATAAGTCTGCATGGTGCGATCGGCATCGGGGGTGACGAATATCAGGCATCGCGCCGTGGTCGGGCCTTCGGTCGCTGCGCGTAGCCGGTAGTCGACCCCGGCGGCTTTTATGTCATGACTGAACACACCGCCAAGCTGATCGTCGCGCACCTTGCCGATATAGGCCGCCCTGCCGCCGAGCGATGCAATGCCGGCAAGCGTGTTCGCCGCCGATCCGCCCGATGTCTCGATGCCGCTGCCCATTTCGCTATAGAGCCGGTCGGCTTCGTCGGATTCGATCAGCGTCATTGTGCCTTTGCTAAGCTCCAGCCGTTCAATTAACGCATTATCGGCCTGCGCGATTACGTCGACAATCGCGTTGCCGACGCCGACAACGTCAAACTGGGCGTCCGCCATTATGTACTCCTGGGAAAATCTGAAAACGCGGCGGGCAGTATACCGAGGACGACGCGCTCCGCAATGCCAACCGAACAACCTTGCGTGAGGCACCGCCAGACGGTTAAACAGACGCGCTGCGGATTGGAATGAGCAATAGGTGCCGATCGTGTTTTCAGGGCTTTTTCTGGCGATAGAACAACTCGGCGACCCGCGCATCCGCGGGGTAATCATCCGCGCGGTTCTGATCAGCGCAATTATCTTCATCGCCCTGGTTTACGGGACCAGCTGGCTCCTGGGCGGGCTTTCGGTTTTCGGTATCGGTCTGCTGGATCGGGCGATCGGGTTTCTCGGCGGCAGCGCGGCCTTCATCATCGGACTGTTTATTTTTCCCGCGTTCACCGGACTGATCATTTCGTTCATGCTGGAAGAAATCGCGAGCGCTGTCGAAGCGCGGCATTACCCGGCCCTGCCGGCACCGCGCGAAGAGCCGCTGATCGAAATGATCGCCAATGCGGGCCGTTTCGCGGCGCTCACAGTGGCATTGAATTTGTTGGTGTTCGTTTTCATCGTCCCGGTGATGCTGATCACGATCGTCCTTATCCCCCTGATTCCTTTTGTCTTCTATGCGCTCAACGGGTATCTTCTCGGGCGAGAGTATTTCGAATTTGCGGCCGTCCGGCGTCTTGAACCGGCGACCGGTCGAGCACTTCGGCGACGATACAAAATCCGCATATTCCTGTGCGGAATAGCGATCGCGATGCTGATGACCGTGCCGTTCGTGAACTGGCTGATGCCGGTCGTTGCCGCGGCGTATATGATGCACGTATTCGAGGGTGTGCGCCCACGTTCAGAGAAAGTTTGAACACCACCGCTTTTGCGGCAAACTAACACCGCCGCTTTTGCGGCAAATTTTCGGGAAGACAGGACCATGGCGAACCAGGACGAAACGACAAAGATCGAACCTCCGTCAGCGTTGCCGCTGAAATCTGACACCGGCGGAAGCCCGCCGGCGGCGCTGCGGCCGGCGGAGATCGCCCGGCCCGCGCGCGATCTGCATACCCCGGCGGCAAGGCCGTCCAATATAAGCAACCCCGAAGGCAAGAAGCTTATTGTCGGGCGGGAAATTCAGTTGAGCGGAAATATCAGCGCCTGCGACAAGCTGGTCGTCGAGGGCCGGGTCGAAGCGGAGCTTAAGGATTGCCGCCAGATAGAAATAGCGTCGACGGGAACCTTCAAG
>JAQBUJ010000608.1 GCA_027623845.1 Pseudomonadota bacterium | reverse complement strand
AGGTGAGCGATGCGGTGCTGGCGCGGTTACGCGAAGTCGCCGGCGGATAGTCTCGCGGCGCTCAACGGTTCGCGAGTTGCCTGACCAGTTCTTCCTCCACATCCACCAGGCGGTCCTTGCCGAAGAACATCTCATCGCCGACGAACAGGGTCGGGCTACCGAAACTGCCGCGATCGACGCTGGCTTGCGTCGCCTGAATGAGCTTGTCCTTGATCGGTTGCCCCGAAACCCGGCCCAGAATATGGGCGCCGTCGAGCCCCGCCGCGTTCAGGGCGGCGGCAATGACTTCGGGATCATCCATCTTCAGTTCGTTTTCCCACATGGCGGCGTAGACGGCCTCTATGTAGTCGGCGAAATACCCCTCCTCCTGAGCGACGATCGCGCCGCGCATGACCTGCACGGTGCTGATCGGGAAATGCGGATTGCGCTTGTACTTGTCGAACCCGTGCTTGGCGATAAACCGCTGCATCTCAACGCGAAGGTATTCCGGCTTGTTTTTGATCTCGCCGAACTGTTCCATCGGCGAGCGATTGCCGGTCAGCTTGAACACCCCGCCCAAAAGCACCGGCACATAGACACAAGTCGCGCCGGTGCGGGCCTCGATCCCCGGCAAAAGCCGATGAGTCATATAGGTATTCGGGCTGGCGAAATCGAAATGGAACTCAAAAGACGTCATGGCGATGGTGCTCCTCGCTCGTCATCCAACACGGCTTTCAATTAAACCGGGAAACCGGGCCAAAGTCGCGGTACAATTCGCCGAAGCTGGAATGTGAGGAACCAACCACCGTGGATGCAATCATCTCAGAGTCTTCGAGCGACGCCGATTGGGATAGCCTTCCCTTCGACAACAGCTATGCACGGCTTCCCGACAGTTTTTTCACTCGGCTGGACCCGACCCCGGTCGCGGCGCCCCGGTTGATCAAGGTGAACCACCAGCTCGCCAAGGCTATCGGCATCGACCCGGATATTCTCAGCGGACCAAAATCCGCCGACATCCTGGCCGGTAACCGGGTGCCGCAGACCGCCGAACCGCTGGCCATGGTCTATGCCGCCCATCAGTTCGGCAATTGGGTGCCGAGATTGGGCGACGGTCGCGCCATCCTGCTCGGCGAAATCGTCGGCCCCGACCGGGTCCGGCGGGATATTCAACTCAAGGGCTCCGGTCCGACGCCGTATTCCCGGATGGGCGACGGTCGCGCCGTGCTCGGCCCGGTGATGCGCGAGTATATCGTCAGCGAAGCCATGGCCGGCCTCGGCATCCGCACCACCCGGGCTCTGGCGATGGCGATGACCGGCGAGATGGTCATGCGCGAGGGACCTGAGCCGGGCGCAGTGCTAACCCGGGTCGCCTCCAGCCATATCCGTGTCGGGACCTTTCAATATTTTCACGGCCAGCGCGATGCCGAGGCGATCCGCAGCTTGGCGGATTATGTCATCGACCGGCATTATCCCGAGGCCCGCGACGCCGCACAGCCCTATCGGGCGCTGCTTGAGGCGGTGGCCGGGAATACCGCCGAGCTGATCGCCTCCTGGATGCTGGTCGGCTTCATTCATGGGGTGATGAATACCGACAACACCGCGATCTCCGGCGAGACCATCGATTACGGCCCCTGCGCCTTCATGGATGCGTTCAATCCGCAAACCGTGTTCAGCTCAATCGACCAATCCGGTCGCTATGGCTATGACCAGCAGGCCTCGATCGGGCTTTGGAACATCACCCGTTTCGCCGAAACCCTGTTGCCACTGCTCAGCGAGGACGACGAGACGGCGCTGGCCTCGGCCAAGCAGGCGCTGGAAGTTTATTGGCCGCGTTTCGAGGCGGCCTTCCACGGCGGGCTCTGCGCCAAGATCGGTCTGCCGGGCAGGGCGAAGGAGGATTTCGACCTCGCCGTGGATTTGCTCAACCACATGGCCCAGCAGAAGGCTGACTTCACCCTGACCTTCCGCCGCCTCTGCGATGCCCCCGCCGGCGATCACGCCGCCAAGGCAATGCTGCGGACCCTGTTCGAGGATCCCGCCGTGTTCGACGCGTGGGAGGTCCAGTGGCGCGCCAGGATAACCACGGATGGCGTCGATGCCATTCAGCGGCGTCGGGCGATGCGCGCGATCAATCCGGCTTTCATACCCCGCAACCATCAAGTCCAGCGCGCCATCGATTTCGCCACCCAGGCCGAGGATTTCCAACCGATGGAAGACCTGTTGAGCGTTCTCGTCACGCCCTTTGAGGACCATCCCGGGCATGAGGATCTTATGCTACCGGCAACAGCCGATCAGGCGGTGACGCAAACTTTCTGCGGGACGTAAACCTCAACCGCCGGCCAGCCGAGGCAGGACGAATACCTCGGCGCCCGGCGGGATTTTCTGGGACCAGGTGTCGCGAAAAATCTCACCGTCGATCGACACCGCCACACCCTGTTCGATATGCGCGCTCAGGCTCGGCACTTCGCGCTCCAAGGCGATTAGAAGCTGACGGATGGTGCCGGCTTCAACCTCCACCGTCTGGCGTCCGCCAGCGGCGCTCTTCAAGGACCCGGAGAGTGTGACGTGAACCATGCCGATGCCCGCCCTGTTCCGTAACCTGCCCACGCGGCTGCTTACTTTCTCGTTTACTCTGCCGCCAGCTTCGCCGCGTCGATCGCCTGCAGCACCCGAGGCGGCGACATCGGCAGATGGGTCAGACGGACACCTGCCGCCGCCGACACCGAGTTGGCGACCGCGGCCAATGGCGGGACGATCGAGGTTTCACCAACACCGCGCACCCCATAGGGATGACCCGGAT
>JAQBUJ010000607.1 GCA_027623845.1 Pseudomonadota bacterium | reverse complement strand
CAGATCGACCAGCACCAGATCCGCCTTGGCGCCGACCGCCAGACGACCGATGTCGTCGCGTTTCAACGCCTTGGCGCCGCCAATGGTCGCGGCGTCGAAAATATCGGAGGTGTTTAGATCATCGACGGTTTCGGCCACCGCCCGGGCGACGGTGCCGACATTGCGCATCTCTTCGAGATAGTTGTGCGGATAGGTATCGGTGCCGATCCCCATATTGATTCCAGCGCTCAGATAGCCGCCAAAGGTTTGCAGCGCGATGCCCCGGCGCATGAACACGGTCGGGCAATGAGCCACCGTCGCGCCGGCCTTGGCGATCAGGCCGAGGTCCTGGCGGGTCGACCAATGCAACCAGGGATGATGGTCGAGGAATATGCCGTGACCGATGATCGTGTGCTCGCCCAGCACGCCGATATCGTCCATCCATTGGATCGGTGTTTTGCCGTGCCGGCGGATCATCTCCTGGAACTCGGTCACCGATTGGGCCGCATGGGTCTGCCAAGGCAGATTGCGCTCGGCAGCGTAGTCATAGGCGTCACGCAACAAATCGGCTGAGCAGGTGTCGATCTGCGACGGGCAGATCATGCCCATCAGCCGGCCCGAAGGATGCTGGTTCGCCAGATCGACGACCTGTTGGGCGCGCTCGAACCCGGCCCGGCCATTGGCCTCGTCCCATTCATAGGACAGCTGGTGGCCATTGCTGGTGTACCAGCGGGCATCGCGAAAGCCCGGCGCGGCGCAGGCCCGAATGCCGGATTCCGCCAGGATGTCGAGCCAGCCGTCGAACGGCGGCGAGATATCGACAACCGTCGTCACACCGGAAAGCAACAGCTCTCCCATCGCCACGCGGACGCTGGCGGCAAAGCCTTCGGGGTCATTGTTGAAGATCGTCAGAAATTCATACAGCGAGGAATGGAAAAAGCCGGGGCTGCGTATCTCGTCGGTGATGCCTTTACGTAAAGGTTCGCTTGAAGGGTGGCTGTGGATATTGATCAAGCCGGGCATGACCATGCGATCACGACCATCGATCTCGGTATCCACCTCGCCTTGGTAGGACCCGCCGACATGGCTGATCCGACCGTCGGTGAACGCGATATCAGTGTCGCGCAGATAGACGTGTCGTTGCTCTTGGTCATGCCAGGCGACGGCCCAGGCAACGTTACGGATAACGGTGGTCGCCATGGTCCAATCCTTATGCCGTGGCTTGTGAATCCCCAGTCGCAGTCTTACCACAGGGACCGCCCCAGAAAAGTTCCGGTATGAAAAACCTTCGAAGTCTCGGTATGAGAAACCTTCAAACGCGCGCGGTTTTGCCTTATGTCAGGTCGGATGATCGCCTCAAACACATCGCACCGGTTTCTGGTGGCGCCGATGATGGACTGGACGGATCGGCATGACCGGTACTTCCTGCGCCAGATTTCGCGCCATGCTCGGCTCTATACCGAGATGAAGACGACCCAGGCGATCTTGCGCGGCGACCGGGCCAGATTGCTGGATTTCGACGCGGCGGAGCACCCGCTTGCCCTGCAGATCGGCGGCGCGGCGCCGGATGACATGGCCGCCTGCGCCCGGATCGCCGAGGATTGGGGCTATGACGAGGTCAATATCAATGTCGGCTGCCCGAGTGATCGGGTGCAGTCCGGTCGCTTTGGCGCCTGTCTGATGCGCGAGCCGGATCTGGTGGCGGAATGCGTGGCGGCGATGCGCGCCGCGACCTCGCTCCCGGTGACGGTGAAATGCCGGATCGGCGTCGATGATCAAAACCCCGCCGAGGTGCTGCCGGATTTCATCGACCGGGTCGCCGCCGCCGGTTGCGAGGTTTTTCTTGTCCATGCCCGCAAGGCCTGGCTTTCCGGGTTGAGCCCGGCGGAGAACCGCGACGTGCCGCCGCTGGATTATGCCTTGGTGCATGCGGTAAAAGCCGCCCGCCCGGAGCTTACCATCGTGATCAATGGCGGGATCGCCAACCTCGATGAGGCGGCATCGCATCTGGCCGGTCGGGACGGGGTCGCGCTTGATGGCGTGATGTTGGGACGGGCGACCTATCAGACCCCCTGGGTGCTGGCCGAGGTGGATCGTCGGTTGTTCGGCGAGGATACCGGCGCGCCGGACCGTTGGGCGGTGGTCGAGGCGATGGTTGACTATGCCGGGCGGCAGGCGGATCGGGATGTGCCGCTCAAATCGATCACCCGGCACATGATGGGATTGTTTCACGGATTGCCCGGCGCCCGCGCCTGGCGCCGTACGTTGGGTGAGGAAGCCCGCCAATCGGATGCAGGGCCAGAACTCATTCGTCGCGCCGCGGCGTTGGTCGACCTGTGTGAGCAAGTCGCGGCTTAAGGAGAACCAAGTGAATAAACAGCTTACCTCGGGCCAGCGAACGGCTGTGGACCTTGGCCCGTTGGTCGTGTTCTTCGCGGCGAATTATTTGTACGGCATCATGGCCGGAACGGCGGCGCTGATGGCGGCGACGATCGTGGCGATCGGCATTACCTATACGATGGAGCGCAAAGTACCGCTGATGCCGGCGGTAACCTGTGTCTTTGTAATGATCTTCGGTGGCCTCACCCTGGTCTTCGATAATGAGATCTTCATCAAGCTCAAGCCGACCATCGTCAATCTGTTGTTCGCATCGGCGCTGACCACCGGGATCGTGCTGCGGCGCAATCTGATGAAGGTGATGCTCGGCCGGGTCATGCAACTGACCGACGAGGGTTGGTTGATCATGACCAAGCGCTGGATCGGCATGTTCATCGTTCTGGCGGTGGTGAACGAGGCGGTCTGGC
>JAQBUJ010000606.1 GCA_027623845.1 Pseudomonadota bacterium | reverse complement strand
CCCGAAACTCGCGCGTGACATCGCTGGAACAAGTCACCGTCATTGCCGGCGCGACCGCGCGGATGATCCGGGCCAGGGTTTGTTCGTGACTGGGGTCGGCGTAGGAATGCAGGAAACATATCGCCGCTGCCTGATAATCCCCGTCCGCCAACACCTTTTTCACCAGTGCTTCGGCGGCCTTTTCGTCCAATGGCGAGATCACCGCGCCGTCAGCGGATAATCTCTCGTCGATCTCGAAGGTATCGCGCCGCGCCACCACCGGCTCCGGCTTGCGGTAATGCAGATCATAGATCGAGCCGCGATCGTGACGCTGCAACAGCAACAGATCACGCGTTCCTCGGGTGACGAACAGGCAAACCTTCGCGCCTTTGCGCTCCAGCACGGCATTGGTGGCGACGGTGGAGCCGTGCACCAGTTCTTCGATGGCGGCGGGGTCGAGACCGGCGGCCTCGATCGCATGCATCGCCCCCTCATCCGGTCGCGCCGGGGTGCTCGGCACCTTCGCCGTGCGTACGCCATCAGCATCCACCACAACGAGATCGGTAAACGTCCCGCCAACTTCGATCCCAACCCGCATGCCGGCTCCATCGCTAGTCCCACGCCCGACCTTTCGAGCGCCGGCCAGACGAGCATGGAACCAGTGGCTTTCGCAAGGGCGCGATCGTCCCGGATCGCCCCGAGATTTGACGCGACGTCGGCCAGACAGATCATCGAGACCGTGCGGTACCGCGACTGTTGTGCCTGGCGAGCCTTAAAATCGCGGATGTACTATTCCTGCATCATGCTGAACAGCAACGATCAGTCGGTTCGCAAGCCGTTAACCGGGTCGATCTTACATTGGGTAGGTGCCGGCCCGGTTAACGAATCGGCTGATAACGTCGGCGGCGATACCCTGATCTGGGTCCATCGAAAAATCTCGAAATCGCTGGCTTTAATTTGTCCTGTAGTTAAACTTTTACTTTAAATATAGCGTATAATATATTGTTTTTGCTTGATATTATAATTTTTGATCATTCGATAATCGGGAGCTCCGCGGGCGCCCGTCGGGAAAGCAGTTCCGGGGCGCCGTCACGGATCACCAGATTTTCCTCATGCACCATGACCCGTCCGTCGCCATAGGTCATGCCCGGCTCCAGGGTCATCACCATGCCCGGTCGCATCACCGTCTCGTCGCCCGGCATGTTCGAGGGCGCCTCGGTGAGTTGCATGCCCAGACCATGGCCGAGCCGCCCGACGGCATTGCCCGAGGACCCGCCGGCATCCAGCACCGCCGCCATCGCCGCCCAAAGATCGGCCGCCCTGGCCCCGGGCCGCGCCGCCGCAAGCCCGGCCTTGGTCGCCCGATAGACAACATCATAGGCGTCCCTTGCCGCATCATCGGCATGTCCGAAGGCAAAGTTTCGATCAAAATCCGAGTGATATCCGTCAAACACCGTCCCGGTATCCATCATCAGCACATCGCCTGCCGCCACGATCCTGTCGGAGGGCGGTCCAATCACCTCGACCGGCCCGCCCGGCCCCGAGCCGCCGACCAGATAGGGCACCTCATCGGCGCCGCGTTTCAGCAGATCGATGCGAAAACTGCGGAAAATCTCACGCTCTATATCGCCGGTCGCGGCGATCCGGCCCAACCCCTCGAACCCGCCCGAGACCAGCTGGCAGACATGGCGGATTTTGTCGATCTCCGCCTCTGACTTAAGCATCCGCAGATCCCGCAGAAGCGGGCCGGCGTCGGTGAATTCAACCCCGGGCAAACGCTCTTGGAGGGCCTTAAAATCGTTGAGCGGCATGCGCAGATGACTCTCATGCCCCATCGCCAGACCAACCAAGCCGCCAGCGGCGGTCAACGCGCGCAGCAATGCCGACAGATCGCTGATCCCGTCATCGTCGGGTCGCGGCGCCGGCCAGGTGCGGATGTCGTCGATCCAGGTTGCCGCCATCCGCGCCGCGCCGATTTCCGGGATCACCGCCACCGGCTTACCCTGCCGGGGCAGCACCAGAAACCAGGGCCGGGTCGGGCTCTGCCAAAAGGGGGTGAGAAAACCGGAAAAATAGCGCACTTCCGGCTCGGTGGTCAGCAGCAGCGCAGCGAGCCCCGCGCCGGCCATGGCGCGCTGGGCGCGCTCGGTGCGGGTCTCAAACTCGGCGGCAGCAAAGCCCCGCGCCGGAACCGTCCCCGTCCCGCCAAAGGTCAAGCGGGGTCGTCTTTGGAAAACTGCATCAACAACACCGCCGCGCCCTGCTCTCCCGCCGTCACCGATAACGGTGGCTCCTTGCGGAACCGGTACAGGCCGGATAGCCGGGGCAATATGCGCCCCTCCTCGATCGCCGAGCCGGAAACCACGATCGCGTATTGCCCGCCCGCGACGACCGAGGTCTCAAGCGATCTCGATTGACCCGGCCCGATGCTGAACAGATAGGCGCAGGTCCCATCCTCCAACGGCTCCATGACCTCGCGGCAGTCATCCCCGCTCGCCGTTTTGAGCTCTTCGGCTCCCGGAACCGCAATATCCGCCGCCAACCGGTGCTTGCGCTTGACCGGCTTCAGCTTGTCACGGGAGGCGGGCATGTATTTGGCGCCGGCATCCCAGCGCGAGCGCAGGGTGAAGTAAAAAATCCCCTCCTCGCCGGCGACGATCGGTCCATAGGGTGTATGGCCGCCGGCATAGTGCAGCGATAACGGCAGCGCCGCCTTCTTGCCGACGAAGCCCCCGCCGTCGACGACGACCTGGAATTGCTCATGATCGTGAAAATGCGGCGGGGTCACCGCACCGGCCGGTTGCTCGA
>JAQBUJ010000605.1 GCA_027623845.1 Pseudomonadota bacterium | reverse complement strand
TGCTGCGGGTGACATCAACTATCGACAAAAGGTGATGAAGGCCATCGGCGGCCATATGGGCGCGGCGGCATCGATTATCAAAGGCGAAGGCGGCGCAGCGGGGGATCTCAAGGGTCACGCCCATGCGCTCGCTGAGCTGGCCAAGGTCACCCAGCATGTCTTCCCGGCAGGCTCCGGCCAGAGCGCCGGAAAGACCGCTGCCAAGGACGAGATCTGGAAAGACGCCGCCGCCTTCGCCAAGGTACAGAACGGCTTTGTTACTCTAGCGGCGGCCTTCGCCAAGGCAGCCGATGGCGGTGACATGGGCGCCGCCGGCAAGGCGCTTGGCGCGCTCGGCAAGGGCGGCTGCGGCGCCTGTCACAAGCCATACCGCGAAAAGAAATAATAGGCGATGAAACGACGCGGCCTCCTGGCAACAGGGGGCCGCGTGTTTTTTTATCGCTGGAAACAGACCCGGGCGCCGTCCGTCCGTGGTCGAGAGCTTTGCGCGGATGCCTGCTTTTTGCCGTTGGTTCAGCGCCGCTCAGAACTGGGCATCGTCCGAGAGGGTGAACTCGCCCTCGCGGATCCGGTGCGGCCATTCCGCCACCATCTCGGCGACGGTTTCCTCGCCATAGCTTTCAATCATATCGGTGAGCGCCGCGAAGATCGCGGAAGAGGCGACCATCTCCGCAGCTACGCCCTGGGCGAGCGCATCCTCCCAAACTTCCAAGATCATCCTCAGCGCCATGCGCTTCTGCTCGTCTTCCGGGAGAAATTGGTCTTGGTTATCGGACATGACGTGCTCGCGTTTCGGTGTGATTGAAGCCTTGGGCCGCAGAATGCATGCTGGCCTGATGAAAGTCACCCCGTCCCAGCCCGGCGCCTATTACCGCCCGCCCGAAAAGATCCCGCGCCGAGCGGCGCCAAACGATCTGGACCCACGCCTGGTGTGGAAGAATGCCGCGCGCCCGACCTCGGACCGCTTCGCCGACCTCTATCCTTGCGGCCTGCCCGGGTTAGCGGCGGCTCGGCAGGTGTTTCTTGCGGGTAATCGGTTGCCGCAGGCTTGGCTGGACCGTGATCTTTTCGTTATCGGGGAAACCGGCTTCGGCAGCGGCCTTAATTTTCTGGCAACCTGGCAACTGTGGCGAGAGACCGCGCCGCCATCGGCCCGATTGCACTATCTGTCGGTCGAGGGGTTTCCATTATCGCGCGAGCAGTTGCTGCGCTGTTTGGCTCCATGCTCGGAACTGGCCACGCTGACAAAACAGTTGGCCGATGTTTATCCGCCGATACATAAGGGATTCCATCGGGTTTGGCTCGACAGCGGGCGGGTGGCGCTGACCTTGCTGGTCGGCGACGCGGCAGCGGTCCTGGGCGAGGCCGAAGCGCAGATCGATGCCTGGTTCATCGACGGGTTCGCGCCGGCGCGCAATCCGGCCATGTGGTCGCCGGAGGTCTTCGCCGAGATCGCCCGGCTCAGCGCGGCGGAGGCGACCTTGGCGACCTTCACTGCCGCCGAAGCGGTACACCGGGGTCTAGAAGACGTTGGATTTTCGGCGCGCACCGGGCCGGGTTTCGGCTCCAACGAGGCGATGCTTACCGGCGATTTTCGCGGCCCGCCCCGACCCTCGCGCCTTCCACCGTGGTATGCGATGCCGGCGCCGGTTTCAACGCCCGGCCGGATCGCCATCCTTGGCGGTGGGATCGCCGGCTGCGCGGTAGCCGAGGCGCTGGCGCGGCGGAACTACCCGGCGGTGTTGCTCGACCGACATCCGGGTCTCGCCGCCGAAGCTTCCGGCAATCCGTCGGCCCTGGTGGCGCCGCGCCTGGAGCATGATGATACCGATGGCGGCGGCTTTCATGACCGCGCCTACCGCATGGCCTTGGCCGCCATCGCGCGCAGCGGCGCGGCGTGGGAGCCTTGTGGGGCGCTGCGACTCGATACCGAACACCGTGGACGCAAGACCGAACCGCCGGGCTTCGAGACGCACTCGTCGCTCTGGCCGGATGCAACGACGCGGCTGACTTCCGAAGCAGCCTCCGACCGAGCCGGGATCGCGCTTGGCGCACCAGCGCTCTGGATCGCCGAGGCCGGCCTTGTCGACCCCGTCGGTTACGCAACGGCGCTGGCGGGTGCGACCGAAACCGCGTTTTCAAAAACCGCCGCGTCGCTGACACAAGCGGACGGGCAATGGCGGATAGCGGATGCTTCCGGCGATTTGATTGCCCAAGCGGAGACGGTGGTGCTCACCGCCGCCCAGGCAACCGCAGCGTTCGAACCGGCATCCTGGCTGCCCTTGCAGGCAATTTTGGGCCAGCTCTCCGTGGTTCCCGAAACCCCGGCCAGCGCCCACCTGACCACGGCGGTGATTTGGGGCGGATACCTGGCGCCGGCGCGTGGCGGCCGCCATATCCTTGGCGCCACTCACGCACGGTCCGGCTTTAATCCGCTGAACTGGCCGCAACCGGTAACCCGCCAAGCGCATGAACAGAACCATCAGGCAATGCCGCCAGCGATGCGCGGTCTGCTGATGCCGCCAGAGACCGGTGACTGGCAAGGCAGGGCGGCGGTGCGTTGCGCCACGCCGGATCATCTGCCGGCGGTTGGCCCGGTGGCCAGGGAGGGAGAATTTCTTGACGCCTTTGATCGCCTCCGCCATGGCCCGCGCGGCGTCTTTCCCACCGATCCACCGTATCACCGGGGTTTATATGTGATGACCGGACTCGGATCACGCGGCATCATGACGGCTGCCCTGGCGGCGGAACTAATGGTCAGCCAGATGCTCGGCGAGCCATGGCCAGT
>JAQBUJ010000604.1 GCA_027623845.1 Pseudomonadota bacterium | reverse complement strand
CCGTCACCGATAATTTTCGCGTCATCTCACACCAGGGATTTCGGGTTCTGGAGTGACCCTGGTATATCTGGCGGCGCGCAGCGAACAGGACCAACCTTTCTTCGCCTTCGTCTCCTTCCCCGACCCGCATCACCCCTTCAACCCGCCCGGCCGTTATTGGGACATGTACCGGCCCGAGGATTTCGAGATCCGCCTTCCCTACGGGGCACATCGCAACCCGACACCACCGATGCGCTGGCTCCACGAGCAATGGCAGGCGAACGGCGCGCAGATGACGCCGGAAACGGCGATCATGGCGAACGACGAGGAACTGCGTCAGGTCATGGCCCTGACCGCCGGGATGATGACTTGTGTCGACGATGCGGTCGGCGCGATCATGAATTGTTTGCGCCAACAGGGTCTCGATGACAACACCGTGGTTTGTTTTAATGCCGACCATGGCGACTATCTCGGCGACTTCAATATGCTCCTGAAGGGCGCATTGCCATTCAACAGCATCACCCGGGTGCCCTTCATCTGGTCGGATCCCGACGACAGAAATGCCCGACGAACCGAAGCACTGGCATCGACCATCGATCTGTCGGCTTCCATTCTCGAACGCGCCGGCCTTGAGCCTTATGCCGGCCTCCAGGGCAAGAGCTTCCTGGCTAACTTGAATGGCTCGAACGAACTGCGAGACGACCTCCTGATCGAATACAACGATAGCGGCCCTCGGCTGGGATTTGAAACGCCGGCGCGTGTCCGCTCGCTGGTCGACCAGCGCTACCGCATGACGATCTACCAGGGCCAAGATTGGGGCGAACTATACGATCGTGAAACGGACCCCGACGAAACCCTGAACTTGTGGGACAGCGCGGAACATGGCGAGGTGAAGGCGCGAATGTCCCTCCGTTTAGCGCATCAATTGGCGGATCTCATGGACGAAAGCCCGAGGGCAAGATGGCTCGCGTGATCGGCGGACGAGAGACAGCGAACTCACGAATAACGTCTCTGAGGGTAGAAGCAACCATTCATGAAGGCTGCCTCCACTTCAGAATTCACTCAATCTCGGACAGCCCCATAAAAAATAAAGCGCTCGCTTGCCTCGCCAGTTACAAGCGTTGGATCGCATCCACTAGATCAAGCCTGACAGGACAGAGAAGACCATGGCCGAAAGAAGACCCAAAAACCTTACCCTCGGTGGTTTGCTGGATGAGATGGCCGACCTTCGCGGCGATGGCGAGGCGATGGTCTGGCAGGAGCGGCGGATCAGCTATGCCGGTTGGCGTGATCAGACCGACCAGTTTGCCCGCGCGCTGCTCTCGCTTGGCGTTAAGCCCGGCGACAGAGTGGGGTTGCTGGCGGCAAACCGGCCGGAATGGCTGATCGCGGCCTTCGCCATCAACAAAATCGGCGCCACGGCAACGGCGATCAGCACGTTTTCAACGCCGCGCGAGTTGGCCTGGACCTTGAAACATAGCGGCGCGGTCGCCCTGGTCACCATTTCCTCGGTGCGCGGCCGGCTGTTCCTTGATGCCCTCCGCACGCTTTGTCCGGAAATATCCACAGCGACCCCGGGCTCGCTCAGCACCGAGGCGCTGCCGGATCTGCGGGCGGTGATCTCGATCGATACGCCGAGCGAGGGGGCGATCATCGGCTGGGAGGATTTTCTAACCTGCGGCGATGCTATCCCAGTGTCCGCTCTGGCCAACGCCCAATCCACCGTGACGCCGGATGATATCTGTTTCATTCTTTATACGTCCGGATCAACCGCCGATCCGAAGGGCGTGACCCTGACTCACCGGCATCTGATTTCCAACGGCTTCGACATCGGCGAGCGCCAACATCTCACCGCCGATGACCGGCTCTGGTTCGCGGTGCCATTGTTTTGGTCTTTCGGTTCGTCGAACGCCATGCCGGCGATCGTGACCCATGGCGGATGCATGGTGCTGCACGAGAGTTTTGAGGCTGGCGAGGCGCTGGATCTGATCGAACAGGAACATTGCAGCGTGTTTTACGGCATGGCCAACATGGCCCGGGCGATTGGCGAGCACCCGTCCTGGTCCACGGCAAGGGTGGCCTCCATGCGCACCGGGCTCACCATCGGCCTGCCCGAGGATGTGGAGTTGATCATCAACACCCTGGGCGCGGCTGAACTGTGCAACGTCTATGGTTCTACCGAGACCTACGGCAACGCCACGGTCTGTGACGCCAAGGACCCGCTGGAACTGCGCCTTTACAGTCAGGGCCTGCCGCTGCCGGGGATGAAGATGCGCGCCGTCGATCCGGAGACCCACACTGTATTGCCCGATGGCGAGGTCGGCGAACTGGCGGTCGCCGGTTATGTCACGCCCGGCTATTTCAAAGCCCCCGAACAGACCGCCGCCGCCTTCGACGCCGACGGTTACTTCCTGACCGGCGATCTCGGGATGATCGGCACAGATGGTCGCCTGCGCTATCGCGGCCGGCTGAAGGAAATCATCAAAACCGGAGGCGTCAACGTGGCGCCGATCGAGGTCGAGGAAGTGCTGGTGCAACATCCCGCAGTCAAGCAGGCCTATGTGGTCGGCATTCCCGATCCGACCAAGGACGAAATCGTCGCTGCAGCCGTTGAACTGGAAGCCGGCGTCGAGGTCGATGTGCCGGCCCTGATCGCCCATTGCCGGGCCCAACTCGCCTCCTACAAGGTGCCCAGCCACATCGCGTTTCGCACGACCGAGCAATTTCCCCGCACGCCGACCGGCAAGATCCACAAACCCGGATTGAAGGAAGAGCTGGCCCGCGAGATCAGCGGAGCTTGATCGCTCAGG
>JAQBUJ010000603.1 GCA_027623845.1 Pseudomonadota bacterium | reverse complement strand
TTGCGGTAGGGGATGATTAAAACCGCCGTGCCGATCCGAATCCGTTTGGTCGCCCCGGCCAGCACGCCCATCGCCGCAATCGGTTCGAGCAGCGGATCGGTGGTCGGCGCCGGGAAATCTCCAGTCGCACTGAACGGGTATTTCGAGGTGAACTTCGCCGGAAACACCACGTGATCGGCGAGCCAGATCGATCGAAACCCGGCATCCTCGGCAAAACGCGCCAAAGTGGTGATCGTCTCCGGCTCTGCCAAAGGCCCATAGATGCCAACGTCGAGACCAAACTGATCAATGCTCGCCATGGTGCCTATCCCCCGTTCGGTGCGTATTTGCCGGTCAGCTGCGGTGTCGGCGTATCATGGCCCTGGTTCTTCCGGTCCAAACGGGTCTCACGCAGCCAAGTCCGTTTCAAATCGTCGCGCACGTTGATCTTAAGCCGTCCCAATCCCTCGACCTCAAGCTCGACGACGTCACCGTCCATGAACGCGCTCAGTCCCCGGTGATTGGTTCCCGTCGCCACAAGGTCGCCCGGCTCCAACGCGTGGATCGAGCTTAGCCACGCCACCACCTCCGGCAGTTTGTGGGCCATGTCACTGGTATTGAAGTCCTGTTTGATCTCGCCATTGACCCAAAGCTTGACCGCCAGGTTCTGAGGGTCATCGATCTCATCGGCAGTCACCAGGAAAGGCCCAATCGGCGCGAAGGTCGCCCGTGATTTCACTTGAAAGAATACGTTACGGTCGGGCTTCAAGCCGCGGGCCGAGCCGTCGATGAAGTTGAGATAGCCGAACACATAACTCATCGCGTCGGCCTCGCTCACATTGTCAGCGCGCTTGCCGATCACCATCGCCAGTTCCGCCTCGCCTTCAAAGATCGTACCCGGCGCATCCGGCAGGATCATGGTGTCGCCCTGGCCGATAATCGCGCTCGATGCTTTATGAAATCCGTTGCGCAGCGGTTTCTCGGCAAGGGTACCGTCCTCCATGTAGTTGACGGCCATGCAATCGATATTGCCGGGCTTGGGCAGCGGCGGGCGAATGCGCACCGACGCAAGCGGGATCGCCGTACCGGCCTTGGCCGCAGCCTCCAGCTTGCCTTTATAGTCGTCGAAGCGGGCGATCAACCCACTCATCAGATCGCCTGGGCCGGTATGCGGAATATCGGCAACGACGGCGGAGACATCCACCACGCCGTCGCCCTTCACCACGCCAAGCTTGAAGTCATCGAAATAAGCCAGTTTCATCGCACTTCCCCCACACGCCCGATTGCATTCAAGACGTTAATGATTGTCCAACAGATACGGTACCGCCGCCGCCTTGGCGATCGTTCGGATCAGCTTGCGTAAATTCTCGTTGACCGGCACCCCGTTGGCGATCCGATCCTGGCGACTGACATATTCCGGCTCTCCCGGGACGAGAACGGGTTTTTCTGGATCGGCCGGCGTCACCGCCTTCAGGGTTTCAATAACCACCTCAATGTCCTTGGCGTAATCATCAAGCGGCCGGAAGGCCGCAGGGTTGATCGCCTGGAAAAAATGGCCAAGGTTATCCGGCTTGCCAGGGTCCGGGTTCTTGACCCGCATCGGCGAGAAGGAGGCGCCTGGCATGGCGCCGCTGAGGATGTGTGAGAACACTGCCAGGCCATAGCCCTTATGCCCGCCCAGATCCTCGCCGGCGCCGCCGACCGGGTTCAAGCCGCCATAGCTGCGTCGGTCGAAGATGGCGATGGCCTCGGCTGGACTGGTGATCACCCGGCCATCGCCGTCATTGACCCACCCTGCGGGGAGTTCAAGCTCGCGCAGAAGCTTCACCCGGACCTTGTTCACCGCCGCGACCGTGGTCGCAAAATCCAGCACCAGCGGCGGATATTTTCCGCCCGGCGCGGCCATGGCGAAAGGATTGGTGCCAAGGACCGGTTGAGTGCCCAGGGTCGGCACCATGGAAATTCCCCGCGTCGAGGTGGTCACGATCCCAATCATGCCGGCCTTAGCGGCCAGTTCCGCATAGTAGCCGGCAGCGCCGAAATGATGTGAATTCAGGACACAGACGATGCCGACATCATTCTCTCGCGCCTTTTCAATCGCCATATTCATCGCCTGGACCGAAACCGGATGGCCAAGCCCACGGTCGGCATCGAGCAAGGCGGTCGTCGCCCGCTCGCGTAGCACCTTGGTCTCGGCCTTCACGTTCAACGCGCCGCGACGGAAGGTCTCGTCATACTGGCGCAACATGTTGATACCGTGAGAATCGACGCCGCGCAGGTCAGTCTCGACCATCACCTCGGCGGCGGTCTCAGCGGTTTTCCCCGGCATCCCCCAGGATGTCAGAACGCTGACGATCTGCCGGCGCAGAGTCTCGGCGGGAACCCGCGGCGGGTTCAACAGATCCTCGGTACTCATGGCAGGGTCTCCGCCCGGGTGTACCGGCGCCAGGCGCTCATCTGAATCGCCGAGGTCAGGCAATGCACGACCACCGGCTTGGTCTTGACCGCGAAGGCGGCGGCGATCTGATCGGCGACTTCGGACTCTTCACGGATGGTGAAGGCCTCGGCCCCAAAACTTCGGCCCCAATCGGCGAAATCCGGGTTGGTCAGTCGGGTGCCCTCCATGAACGCCCGCTCGGGATAGCGCACATAGGAGTGCATGCCGATGGTGCCATACATCGAATTGTCGGAGATGATCATGATCGGATTGACGCCGTATTGGCGCGCCGTGGCGATCTCGTTCCCCATCATCAGCGCACCGCCATCACCGATGAAGCAGACCACCTGGGTGTTCGGTCGGCGCAAACCCGCG
>JAQBUJ010000602.1 GCA_027623845.1 Pseudomonadota bacterium | reverse complement strand
GGCGCGCGTATTCTGGATGGCCAGTTCACCGCCGTTCAGCAGGCCATGGGCTGCAGCCGAGGGCTCGAAGCTGGGGGCGCTTATCTCAAGGAATTCGTCGAAGAACTCAAAGCCTCCGGGTTTGTCGCCGCGTCAATCGAGAAGCACGGCACGACCGGACGGTTGTCAGTGGCGCCGCCAGCCTGAGGCGGTACGGTTTCCTCTTGTTTTAATGGCGTGAGCGATCCATCTGGCGTCCAAAAACCCGGCAGACGCGCTGTCTTTCGCCGCCGAGAGACCGCGCTTCGCCGCTGAGGAATTGTTGCAACCGCTTCGAGGATTCACCACGATGTCCGATCTCTCCGACTTGCAGACCTTGAAGGTTTCCGTGGCCGACTTCATCGCCGTGGTGACCATGGACAACCCGCCGGTCAATGCCCAGAACCAGCAGTTTCACGAGGATATGATGCTGGCTTTCGACGTGTTGAGCGACCGCGCCGACGTTCGGGCGGTGGTGCTGACCGGGGCCGGAAAATGCTTTTCCGCTGGCGCTGATATCAAGGGGCGGGCCGGCCAAGAGCGCGCCGATGGCGAGCATTGGCAGCACAGCCGGCGGGCGCGTGAATGCTTCCACGCGATCAGGGAATGCCGCAAGCCGGTGATCGCGGCGATCAACGGGCCGGCGCTGGGGGCCGGGCTGGCGGTTGCGGCCTCGGCTGATATCCTGTTGGCGGCGGAGGAAGCCCGGGTTGGTTTGCCGGAGATCAATGTCGGCCTGCTCGGCGGCGGCCGCCATGCGATGCGGTTGTTCGGCCATTCCAAGACCCGGCGCCTGATGCTGACCGGCCAACGGTTGAGCGGCGCCGATCTTTACCGCCTCGGGGTGGTCGAGGAATGCGTGCCCGGCGATAAATTGATGGGAGTCGCGATGGCGCTGGCGGCGGAGCTGGCGGCGAAAAGCCCGATCGCCATGGGGCTGGCCAAGGAGACCCTCAACGCGATCGAGGAATCGTCCCTGCGCGACGGCTATCGCTATGAGCAGAACAAAACCGGCGAGTTGTCAAAATACGAGGACAGCAAGGAAGCCATGCTGGCCTTCGCCGAAAAACGCGCCCCGGTTTTCAAAGGGCGCTGAGGGCGAGCTTACCAGGCTATTGCCCCCGGTGAATGTGCCGGTGGGCGATCACCCTTGGCTGCGGTCGGTTCTCGCGGTTCGTTTGAAATCCCACCCCTCACCTTTCGAGATATTGCCGTTCCGTCTCGGGTCGGTTAAGAAATCGCCATGTTCAAAAAAATCCTAATCGCGAACCGGGGCGAGATTGCTTGCCGGGTCATGAAGACGGCGCGGCGCATGGGTATTGCGACGGTTGCCGTCTATTCCGACGCCGATGCCGGTGCGCTGCATGTCCGAATGGCGGACGAGGCGGTGCATATTGGCGGCGCCGCTTCCTCGGAAAGCTATCTGGTGATTGACCGCATTCTCGATGCGATCCGTCAAACCGGCGCCGAGGCGGTGCATCCGGGGTATGGCTTTTTGTCTGAGAATGCGCGCTTCGCCGAGGCGTTGGAGGCGGAAGGCGTCGCCTTCATCGGCCCCGGCGTCAGGGCGATCGGCGCCATGGGTGACAAGATCGAGTCGAAGAAGCTGGCGAACGCGGCTGGCGTCAGCACCGTGCCGGGCTATCTCGGGGTGCTGGCGGACGAGGACGAGGCGGTCAAGGTTTCGGGCGAGGTCGGCTATCCGGTGATGATCAAGGCCTCGGCGGGCGGCGGCGGCAAGGGGATGCGGGTCGCGTATTCCGATGCCGAGGCGCGCGAAGGCTTTCGCTCCGCGGTTAACGAGGCGGTCTCCAGTTTTGGCGACGACCGGGTTTTCATCGAGAAATTCATCGAGGAACCCCGGCATATCGAAATCCAGGTGCTGGCCGACAGTTTTGGCAACACCGTCCATCTGGGCGAGCGTGAATGCTCGATCCAGCGACGCCACCAGAAAGTCATCGAAGAAGCGCCAAGCCCATTCCTCGACGAGGCGACGCGCCAGGCCATGGGCGCCGAGGCGGTGGCGCTATGCAAGGTGGTGGACTATCGATCCGCCGGCACGGTCGAGTTCATCGTCGACAAGGAGCGTAATTTCTATTTTTTGGAGATGAACACCCGCTTGCAGGTTGAGCATCCGGTGACCGAGTGCATTACCGGCCTCGATCTGGTCGAGCAAATGATCCGCGTTGCCGCTGGCGAGACGTTGTCGTTCACCCAGGCGGACGTGACGCTCAAGGGCTGGGCGGTCGAATCACGGATCTATGCCGAAGACCCCTATCGCGGGTTTTTGCCGTCGACTGGACGTCTGGTGCGTTATCAGACACCGGCCGAGGTGGAAGGGGTGCGGATCGATACCGGCGTCGCCGAAGGGGCGGAGATCTCAATGTTCTATGACCCGATGATCGCCAAACTGGTGACCTTCGGCAATGACCGCGCCGAAGCCATCGACAAAATGGCGGCGGCGCTCGACCTGACGAGGATTCGCGGGGTCGGACATAACGTTGATTTTCTGGCCGCGGTGATGGCGCATCCGAGATTTCGCGAGGGCCGGCTATCGACCGGTTTTATTGCCGAGGAGTTTCCCTCGGGCTTTACCGGCGCGGCGCTTGGCGCGGCGTCGATTACTGCTTTACGGGCGGTCGCGGTGGCCTTTGAAGGGGCCCAGGCGGAGCGAAACGCCAGCATCAGTGGCCAGGTTGCGCTGGCGCGCCGCTCCGGGTCGGACGCGGCCTCGGAACGCTCAAGCTTGGTGATCCGGGATGGCGAGATCAAGG
>JAQBUJ010000601.1 GCA_027623845.1 Pseudomonadota bacterium | reverse complement strand
ATAGCTCAGTTCAGCGCGGTTTAGCGTGTAAAAGTGAAAATTTTGTACATCGTACCCTGCGAGCTTCATACATTGCTCACTGGCAACCGTGGCGGCGACGAGCTGGCGCGTTTCCGGATCGTCGTCGAGGCCCTCAAAAGTCTCGCCAAGCCAGGCCGGGATGGCCGCCCCGCACATACCGGCGAACCGGCAAACATTGGCGAAATTCGTCACCGGCATGATCCCGGGCACCAGCGGCACCTCGATACCGGCCGCTGCAACACGGTCGCGAAACCTCAGAAAAACGTCAGCGTCGAAAAAGAACTGGGTGATGGCGCGCGTCGCGCCGGCATCGACCTTGCGCTTGAGATTGTCGAGGTCGGCCTCGGCGCTCTTCGCCTCGGGATGCGTTTCCGGATAGGCGGCGACGGAAATCTCGAAATCGGCGACGCGTCGAAGGCCGGACACAAGATCGGCCGCATAGCCGTAGCCGTCGGGCGTGGGCTCGTATCGCGACTCGCCGTCCGGCGGATCGCCACGCAACGCCACTATGTGACGGATGCCCGAATCCCAGTAGAGGCGAGCGACCTCATCGATCTCGGCGCGTATCGCGGCAACGCAGGTCAGATGCGCGGCCGCGGCGAGAGGCGTCTCGGCAACGATGCGCGTCACGGTAGCGTGCGTGCGTTCGCGCGTCGAACCGCCGGCGCCATAGGTCACCGAAACGAAATCCGGCGACAGCGGCGCCAACCGTTCAACGGTTCGCCACAGTGCGGCTTCCATTTTTTCCGTTTTCGGCGGGAAAAACTCGAAGCTGACGGAAAACGAGACGGGACTATCCGTGCGGGTCACAGCGTCGCTCCTCTCGCCCAGGTGGCGACGGTATCGCCGATCAATTCGGGGCGATGATCGACCGTCGGCAACTTCCGGCTTTCCCAGATCATAACCGTCAGCGGATCACCTTCGAGCGCCTTGACGGATCGGATCGACAGCGCCGACTCCGAACACCAGATGTCGACTTCCTGCTGGCGGAAACCGAGACGACGATGCGCGAACTTCGCGCGCAGTTCCTCAATGTCATGCGACGCGAAGTCAACGATCAGAAGCCGCCCATCGGGCCGCAGAACGCGTGCCGCTTCCGCGACAGCGGCTGCGGGGTCGTCGGTGAAATGCAGGACCATATGCGCAATCACAAGGTCGAACGAAGCGTTTGGCCAGGGCAGCTGGGACATATCCGCCTGGCGAACGGAGCAGTTGGCAAAGTCTGGCTCCGCGAGGTTGGCGCGCGCGACCGAGAGCATTTCGCGCGACGAATCGACACCGATGGCCTGTCCGACAACCGGCGACAACAACTGGAGCATTCGGCCCGTACCGGTGCCAATATCGAGCAATCTCGTATCGGGCGAACCGGAAACCAGCGACAGCAAGGCGGCTTCCACCTGTCGATCATCGACATGAAAGGAACGAATTCGATCCCACTCCTCGGCATTCTCGCGGAAATAGGCACGCGCGGCTTCGGCACGAAGCGCTCTGACCGCTTCAAGCCTGCGCAAATCCTGGGCGAGCGCGTCATCGTTTTCGGGAATTTGCTCCAGCAGTGAAAGCGCCAGCCGACTTATGGCACCGTCGGCCGCCACGTTGAAAAAGGCCCAACTACCTTCCTGATGTCGCTCTAGCAATCCGGCCGAGCACATCTCCTTCAGATGGCGCGACACGCGCGGCTGGCTCTGACCGAGTATCTGAGTCAATTCGGTAACGGTCAGCTCGCCTTTGGCACAAAGGCAGAGAATCCGCAGACGTGTCGGCTCTGCCGCTGCGCGCAATGCAGCCAATACCCGATCCATATCAGCAGCCCTCATCCAAATCGATTGACCAGCTTCATGCCGCGAAGACCGCCTCCGATCCCCAACTCAATATTGTCGATATAAACATATCCTTATGTTAAAAACAAGCACAGGGTACGGAGTTCGCCTAAAAAAAGCAGACAAATTTTGTGATGTATATGCAACAGTCGGTCAGTGCCCATCACGCTCCAGCGTTACAATCTGGTGTCGGCCATAGAACCTGTGGTAGCAGAATTTGTCGGAATGGTTGCGACAACAGGGACACACGCCCGCGCCGTCAGGATAGGGATTAATGATCCCTCAACCTGCTGGTGGTTTGTTATCGCAACCACGAAGACCGCTGCGCGGAAGTGCGGTTGATATATCCACCGGCTCAGGCGCGGCAGGAACATGCAAGTAATGCGAACCACGAATTTCCTCTCAGGTTTCGGCAAATTCGTCCTCGCCCTTTCACTGACCGGCGCGCTAGGGGCCTGTGCGCTGGCGCCGAAAGACGATCCAGACGCATTGGCCGAGTATAAAGCAGCCAACGATCCGTTCGAGCCGGCAAACCGACTGGTGTTCGCAGCCAACTCGGCGGTCGACACTTTTATCCTGCAGCCGATTGCTGTCATCTACCGGGATCTGGCACCGGACGAACTTAAGCCGCCGTTCGAAAACCTGATCACGAACCTGTTCATGCCAATCAGCTTCATCCACGCCCTTTTGCAGGGCGACCTTGAGCGCGCCGACATGGCGGCCCAGCGCTTTGTCGGCAGCTTGCCGACACTGCTGCTCGGCGACCCGATGCCCAACAAACCGCCGGTGCACGAAGATGCCGGACAAACCCTTGGGGTATGGGGCGTTGAAGCAGGCCCGTACGTCATGCTGCCGATTCTCGGCCCCTCGAACATGCGCGACACGACCGGGGTCATTATCGACTTCTTCGTCGATCCGGTGCGTTACCTGGACCAGACACGCTGGTCAATCGGACGTG
>JAQBUJ010000006.1 GCA_027623845.1 Pseudomonadota bacterium | reverse complement strand
CGTCACGTCGAAGATATAATAGTGAAGCGGCACGACCACCCGTGGTCGCAGCCGCTGGATGATCGATTCGGCCTGCGGAAAACTCATGACATGTTGGGAATCGTCGATCGGCAGCAGCACGATGTCGATCTGCCCGAGCGCCTCCCAGATTTCGTCCGGCGGATTGTGCCGGTTGTCGCCCCAGGCAAGGATTCGCAACCCGCCGGTCTCGATCAGGATCAGGCAATGGTCCCAGGAGCGTGGATTGTTCGGTGGCTCTATATCAATGCCGTCGAAATGGCGGATGATCCTCTTGAAGTCGTACACGGCGGCCGAGGAGTCCGTTGCGTGCTTATCGGCGATGCCGGTCAGCGTTACGTCGCCAAAACGGTAGCTGCCGATCAACCGATCCAGCAGCACGTGGGCGTCAAGGCGGTGCAGCGCATCGTGGTCGAAATGAGCGTGGGTCGAGACGCCGATATCGACAGTGGTGATCGGAAAGTCGTGAAAATACCAATCCCATTTTCGGGTTGGAAAATTGCGCCACGGATCGACCATCACCGAAAGGCCGCCGGGTGAGGTGATGCGGAACGCCGAACTGCCGAAATACGCCAATTCCACCGGGCCGGGGCCGGGCGACGGCGCGGCCCGCTGCAAGGCGATCATCCGGTTATGATTCGAGGTCATCCGCCAAGCGGACAGCCCCGTTTCAATATCCCCCATGACCGTCGACCAGGTGATTATTGCTGGGAGCGAAGCTTCGGATCGAGGACGTCACGCAGCGCATCTCCGAACAGGTTGAAGGCGAAAACGCCCAAGGTGATCGCCAACCCCGGGAAAATCGCTATCCAGGGGGCGCTCTCGGCATATTCCTCGGCGCCGCCCTGCAACATCAGGCCCCAGGCAGGAACCGGCTCCTGCACCCCAAGGCCAAGATAAGACAACGAGGCTTCAAGCAGAATCGCCTGGCCGACAAAGGCGGTGAGCATGATCAGAAACGGCGCCATCACGTTCGGCACCATATGCCGCAGAATGATTCTTGAGTCCGAGAAACCACAGGCGCGGGCCGCGTCAACATAAGGGATTTCGCGGATCGCCAGGGCGCTGGACCGGACCACCCGGGCGCATTGTGGAATAAAGGGAATGGTGATGGCGACGATGACATTCTCTGTTCCGGTACCCAGGACCGCGACCACTGCGAGGGCGAGAATGATCAGCGGGAACGCCAGGAATACATCCATGACCCGCTGAAAGATCAGATCGAACCGACCGCCGAAATAGGCGCTGGCGACGCCCAGCACCAGACCGATGAACGAGCCGACAAAGGCCGACACGAAACCGACCGTTAGCGCGGTTCGGGCGCCATAGATGACGCGGGTAAGGATATCGCGGCCATAATTGTCGGTGCCGAGCGGGTGAGCCCAATTCGGCGGCACAAGCATTGACTCGAAATCGATTTGCTCAGGATCGTAGACGGTGATGAAATCCGCGAAGATCGCCGCCAGCAGCATCACGACGACGATACCCGCCCCGATGGCGCCGAGCGGGTGGCCTCGGTAAAAGTCGATGAGAAACTTCTTAATCCGGCCGCTCGAGGTGACCTCAATGCTGCCATCATCAACGGTTGTCGTAACCATAAACCGATCCCTCAAGCGTAGCGAATACGGGGATCAAGCCAAGCATATAGCAGATCCACTAGGAAGTTTGTGATGATGAAAATCAAGGCGACTAACATCACCAACTGTTGGGTCATGTTATAATCGTGGTTTAGAACCGCCTCGACGAACAGTTTGCCCAAGCCGTTCAGATTGAACACTTGCTCGGTGACCACGAGGCCGCCCATCAGGAAGGCGAACTCAATGCCGATGACGGTGACCACCGGCAGCATCGCATTCTTCAAGGCATGGCGTCGGATGATCAACTTCTCCAACAGGCCTTTGGCGTGGGCGGTGCGGATATAATCCTCGCGCAGGACTTCCAGCAAGGCCGAGCGGGTCATGCGGGTCGAGACCGCGGCATAGCGATACCCCGTTGCCAGCGCCGGCCAGATCAGCTGGCTCAAATTGCCCATCGGGTCCTCAAAGAGCGGAACATAATAGATCGGTGGCATCCACGGCGTTCCGAACCAAGCCTGGGTCGATATAAGAAGGCCGAGGATGATCAGAATTCCGAGCCAGAAGGAGGGCATGGCAATGCCGGCGATCGAGAAGGTTCGGACCGCGTAGTCCATCCAGGTATTCTGCTTGACCGCCGATATGGTGCCAAGCGGAATGGCGATTAAGACCGACAAAAACGTCGCCATCAGCGCTAATTGCAGCGACAGTTTAAAGCGCACCTCTATTTCGTGGCTGATCGGCTGAGCGGTCCACATGGAGATGCCGAGATCGGCGGTGAAATAACCGCCGATGAAGCGGCCGAACTGCACGATCTTCGGATCATTCAGTCCAAGATTATCCTGACAAATCGCAATGGCCTCGGGGTCGGCGAAAAGACCGGTGCCGGCCATCCGCATTTCGCAGACATCGCCGGGCGCCAACCGCAAAACGAGGAACACCAGCACCGCCGCGCCGAGCAGCGTCGGAATCATCAAAAGAACACGATTTACTACATATTTATACATCGTTGAACCGCCACGGCGTTAACTGGTTTTACGTGCTTGATCTGACCCAGGGCTTGAATTGGCCCAGGATCCGCCGCCGCCGTCACCTGCCAAGATTTAGCAGGTGACGGCGGTTTTGGACTGACGAGGCCGTGTGTCTACTTGTCCAGCCAGACGTTATCAAGCTGTTGGTTCAAGTAGTGACTTGGCGCGATTTTCCAACCCTTCACGTATGAACGATGCGGGTTGATCTTGTACCACCACAGGGCGTGACCGATATACGCTTCCTCGTCGAGGACGATTCTCTCGTATTCACGCATCATGGTGCGAACCTTGGCTTGGTCGCTTTCCTTGTTCATCTTTTCGAACAGGTCTTCCAGCTTCGGATTCTCGCACTGGGAGTAATTGTTCGTGGAGCTGCACAGCACCTTCGCCACATCGGCGACCGGGTTCACGACGGATTGGCAGTTAGCATCCAGACCGACCTGATAGTCCTTAGTCTTCCGGAACTTGCTGTACCACTCGGCCGTGGGAACGGCCTTCTGGGTAACTTTGACGCCGATCTTCGACCACTGGTCGATCAACCAGGTACCCACATGCTTGTAGGGTTGGTCGACGGCCCGGTTATGAAGATCAAAGGTCAGGTTCTCTTGACCGGCTTCCTTCAGCAAACGCCTGGCTTCGGCGCGGGACTTCTTGATGTCCGGCCACATGCCGGCCAGCTGTTCCAGTTCGGCCTTGGTCGCGGCCAAAGGATGGGTCGGGAACACGATGCCTGCGGGTGTTTTAACAATGGCGATTTTTTGCAGGTATTTTGAACCATTCCAACGATCGATCGCCAAGGTCAGAGCCCGACGCACGCGCTTGTCGTCGAACGGTTTCATCTTGGTGTTGAAGACCACGAGGTTACCGCAGTTCCAGTCGCTCTCCTGCACCGTGATCTTATCACCGAGCGCCTTCACAAGGTCGTCACGATGTTTCGGCGGGAAGCCCCGAAATTCGATCGCGGCATGATCGGCGCGAATGGCCTGCACACGAAGGTTCATCTTCGGCGCGATAATCGCCTTGAAACCATCAAGATAGGGCATGCCCTTGTGATGATAGTTCGGGTTCTTCGTGCCTTCGATGTGCGAGCCGGCGACGTGGCTCTTGAAGATGAAGGGTCCAGAGCCGTTCACGTGGGTTTTATGCCAGCTGTAACCGTTTTGCCGGTCTAGATCCTTCTTGGAATAGATCCAATTAAACGGAGCGCCGAGAGCCGGAATGAAGGCGCCTGAGGGAAACTTAAGCTTGATCACCAGCGTTTCGGCGTTTGGCGCGCTGATCGAGTCGACCATGACGAAGGTCGCTTTGCGGGAACTTGGAACGCCCTTCGGTGGTGAGACGATCTTGTCCAGGCTCGCCTTGACGTCGGCGGAAGTCAGCGGCGTACCGTCATGGAACTTGACGCCGGTACGGATCTTGAACGTGTAGGTCTTGCCGCCATCTGTCGCGGACGGAACGCCGCCAACGCACAAATCACAGACGAAAGCCGAGGATTGCGGATCGTTCGGATCGACACGGATCAGCAGGCTGTACATCGGGGCCAGCGGATGGATGACGCCGAAGGTGGTTTCCTGATGGGCGTCGTAAGACGGCGGGTTGCTGGGCACGACGAAGTCGAGAACACCTCCCGACTTTGGCGTGGCGGCGAGCGAGGCGCCCATCGCCCCAAGCCCTATGGCCGCGCCCGCGCCAATAGCGGCGACGGTTGTCAGAAATTTTTTCATAACGTTTCCTCCTTGGTTCCCTGTGCTTATTTATTTTGCCCAAACCAGCGTGATATTTTTCTTGTCGGTATCACCGGCACTTTCTATGCCTCGGTACAGGCCACCCAGTGCCCGGGCCGCAACTCGCGGAGCGACGGGACATCGGTTTGACAACTTGCCACGGCCTTCGGGCAGCGGGTGTGAAACACGCATCCCGGCGGTGGGTTAATCGGGCTCGGAATTTCGCCCTTGACCACTTGATGTTCGCGCGCCGCCTCGACATCCGGATCCGGTACCGGCACCGCCGACAGCAGAGCCTGGGTATAGGGATGCATCGGGTTATCGAACAACTCATCCGACTCGGCCAACTCAACGATCTTGCCGAGATACATCACCGCGACACGGTGGCAGAGATGGCGCACCACGCTCAGATCATGGGCGATGAACAAATAAGTCAGATTGAACTGCTCGCGCAGATCTTCCAACAGGTTGATCACCTGCGCCTGGATCGACACGTCGAGGGCCGAGACCGCCTCGTCGCAGATGATGAATTCAGGGCGCATCGACAGGGCCCGCGCGATACCGACGCGCTGACGCTGGCCGCCGCTCATCTCATGTGGATACCGGTCGGCGAAGCGCGGATTGAGGCCGCAGACCGTCAGGAGTTCTGATACCCGCGCCCGGCGCTTGGCGGCATCCGGCTCGATGCCGTGGACATGCATCGGCTCGGCGATGATATCGCCGATTTTCATTCGCGGATTGAGCGAGGAAAACGGGTCCTGAAAGATCACCTGGATGCGTTCCCGCATCCGGTTGAGTTCGGCCCGGCTGATGGTGGAAAGATCAACGCCGTCGTAGATGATTTCGCCTTCTGTCGGCTGATCGAGCTGTAGAATGCAGCGCCCGGTGGTCGACTTGCCGCAGCCGGACTCGCCGACTAATCCCAGCGTCTCGCCTTTGCGAACCTCGAAGCTGATGCCGTCCACGGCTTTTACGTGGGCCACGGCGCGCTTGACCAGGATGCCATCGGTAATGGGGAAATGCTTCTTCAGGCCTTTGACCTGTAGAAGAACGTCGCCCAGCGCTTGCTGAGGGATGTTCGTATCGGACTCGGCCACGCTCACGATGCCTTCCTTACATTCAAACCAACATTCTCATGTTCCCAGCAGGCCGAGAGATGGCCGCCATCGACGTCTACCAAGGGAGGAATTTCGCGGGCGCAACGATCCACCGCGAACGTGCAGCGCGGTCGGAAAGCGCAACCGCCGTCGAGACGGGTGAGATCCGGCGGATGGCCGACGATCGGGACCAGCCTTTCGCCACGCGGTTGATCCAGACGCGGCACCGAACGCAGCAGCCCTAACGTGTAGGGGTGTTTGGGATTATGGTAGATCTCTCGTGCGTTGCCGCGCTCGATGATCTTGCCGGCATACATCACATTAACCCGGTTGGCGTAGCGCGCCACGACCCCAAGATTGTGGGTGATGATGATCAGCGCCACACCGAGACGCCGCGTCAGATCCTTCATCAACTCCAGGATCTGCGCCTGAATAGTCACATCCAGCGCTGTCGTCGGTTCATCGGCGATGATCAGTTTCGGCTCGCAGCTCAGCGCCATGGCGATCATCACCCGTTGACGCATGCCGCCACTGAGGTTGTGCGGATATTGCGCCAGCCGCCGCTCGGCGTCGGAAATGCCGACCAGTCCCAGCAGCTCGACCGCCCGGGCTTGCGCCGCCGTCTCGTCGACATCCAGATGCTGTTGCAAGGTCTCCATCAACTGCATGCCGATGGTTAAAACCGGGTTCAGCGAGGTCATCGGCTCCTGGAACACCATGGCGATGTCCTTGCCACGGATGTTCCGCATCTCCTCGATATCGAGGTCCAGGAGATTAATATCCTGGAAAAGAATCTTGCCGCCGACAATCTTGCCGGCCGGCTCCGCGACCAATCGCATGATCGAAAGAGCGGTCACGGATTTGCCGCAACCGGACTCGCCGACCACCGCGACCGTTTCGCCTTCCTCGACGTCGTAGGTGACGCCATCGACCGCTTTCACCGTCCCTGAAGAGGTGGAAAATTGCGTCTTCAGATCTTGGATCTGCAATAGTGCCGTCACGACACCTCCCCGTTGTCCATGCTTTCGCCCGATTGATTTTCGAGCGAGTTTTACGTTAAACGCTAAAATCCACCATCACCCTTGTCAATCGGCGGCTCGCCGGTTGCCGGGAATGGAAAATTCCAAGATTCACCTCATTTTTTGTATTCTCAGGCATTTAAATCTTGCGACTTTTTCGGCCCTGTGCCTTGCGGTCACCGGGCTGCGCGCCTTGATTTTCGTGCCATTTCCCCGCAGGCGGCTCGCACCGTCTCGTCTCCTCGTTGCCCTGCTCCAATTCGTGACTCTTGAAACCGGTCCCGTTGCGGAGCTTATGCACCTAACGCAACCTTTCATTCTCGGGCGCTCTGGTCAAGGAAACACTCCATCAATTCGGGTAAAATATCGCGCCACCAAGCGCCACCGTCAAAAATTTCCACATGACCGGGCGATGGGCCTCGGACTATCCTACAAGCTTCGGCATTCAGGAGAATAAAAGCATGGCTGCGACCAAGATCAAGGCACTTGTTTTCGACGTCTTCGGCACGGTTGTCGATTGGCGTAGCAGCATCGCTCGCGAGGCCGAGGCGAGCCTGGCGCCAAAGGGAGCTGACGCCGACTGGCTCGGCTTTGCCGATGCCTGGCGCGGCAAGTACCAGCCAGCCATGGAACGGGTGCGAAGCGGCGGACGCGGTTATGTCCGTCTCGATGTGCTGCACCGGGAGAACCTTGTCGAGCTGTTGGCGGAGCGTGGGTTCGACGGGCTGTCCGAAGCCGAGATCGACCATCTGAACAAGGCTTGGCATCGGCTCGACGGTTGGCCGGATTCACCCGCCGGGCTGACCCGGCTGAAAACCAAATTCATCATCGGCACCATGTCGAACGGCAACGTTGCGTTGATGGTTAATATGGCCAAATACGCGGGTTTACCCTGGGACGTGATCCTCGGCGCCGAGCCGGCGCAATCCTATAAGCCGACGCCCAAGACCTATCTGACCGGCGTCGAGTGGTTGGGCCTGGAGCCGCCCGAAGTGCTGATGTGCGCAGCGCATAACAATGATCTGCTGGCTGCCGGCGCGTGTGGGTTGCGGACCGCGTTTATCGCCCGACCGCACGAATACGGGCCGAACCAGGATCGCGATTTCAAGGCCGAGCATGCGTTCGACTATAATTCCGAGAACATGCTCGACCTGGCCGATCAATTGGGCTGCTAAACAGCAGAGCGCGCGTCATCACCGTCATCTCCAGCTATGTCCCATTCGCCGTCGCGGCTCGCATTATGGAATTGCCGCAGACGGTGCTGCATCACGCCAAGCGCAGCGGTATCGACTGGTTCGCCGCGGCGGTGCACGCGATCGAGTTCGACAATATTTTCCGTGGCGGGCTCTACCACCCCGGCTCTTCGGTGATGGTGGCGGCTGAGTAAGTATCTTGCAAAGAGTATCCAAATCATGACGAGCAATCCCGACGCGCGCGGCTTCTTCGAAGCGCTGATTCGCCCCACATCCGTGGCGATTATCGGCGCCTCGGACGATCCCGGAAAAACCGCTGGCCGAGCGCAACGCTATCTCCACAGACATGGCTATGCCGGTCGGGTCTATCCGGTCAATCCGGGGCGCGAGACGGTGCAGGGCGACAAGGCCTGGCCGTCGGTGCAGGCGCTGCCGGAGATTGTCGACCACGCTTACATCTGTGTTGGCACCGGATCGGTTATGGCGGCGGTCGAGGCCTGCGCGGCGGCGGGGATCAAGATGGTCTCGATCCTGGCCGATGGTTTTGCCGAAGCCGGGCCGGAGGGCGAGGCACAGCAGCGCCAGCTGGCCGAGATCGCGCGGGCGGTCGGCATGCGATTGCTCGGCCCCAACAGCATGGGCATGATTAACTGTGTCAACGGGATCGGTCTTACCGTCAATGCGGCCCTCGACATCGACCAATTGGTGCCCGGACGTTTGATGGGTATCTCGCAGAGCGGCAGTATCGTCGGCACGATGATCTCGCGCGGCGCGGCCCGAGGGATCGGGTTTTCCGCATTGGTGTCGGTCGGTAACGAGGCGGATCTGACAGTCGGTGATATCGGCCTGGCGGCGGTCGATGACCCCGGCGTCGATGGTTTTTTGCTGTTCATGGAAACCATCCGCAAGCCGCAGGCCCTGGCGGCCTTTGCCGCTGCCGCTCGGGCCGCCGGTAAGCCGGTGATTGTCTACAAGCTTGGTCGTTCCGAGATGGCGCGCGAGTTGGCGGTATCCCATACCGGCGCGATGGTCGGCTCCGACGCCGCCAGCGATGCCTTCTTCCGGGCGCATGGAATCGTTCGGGTCGATCAGTTCGAAACCCTGATCGAGGCTCCGCCGCTGTTGATGTGCGAGGGGCCGGGCCGGGCGATCCGCCGCGACAAGCCGGTTGCGGTCATCACCACCACCGGCGGCGGCGGGGCCATGGTCGTCGACCGCCTGGGCGCGTGTGGCGTCACGGTCGCCGCCGGTTCCGAGGCGCTGCGTGCCGGGCTGCGCGATAAAGGCCTGATTAATCTTGGTCCGGGCACGCTGACCGACGTGACCTTGGCCGGCGCCCGCTATGAGACAATGCTCGCCGTGCTCGACGCTTTCGTTTCATCGGGAGAGTTTTCGCTGGTGGTCTCGGCTGTCGGATCATCGGCGCAGTTCCGTCCGGAATTGGCCGTGCAGCCGATCATCGATGTGGATAAAACCAAAACCCCGATCGCCGCTTTCATGGTGCCCGAGGCCACCGAGGCGCTGCGTTCGCTTGGGGCGGCCGGGATCGCCGGGTTTCGCACTGCCGAAAGCTGTGCCGAGGCGGTGCGCGCCTTGCTGGAGAACCGTCCGCCTCGCCCGATGAGCACAGCCACAGCCGTTGCGGTATCGAAAGAGGCGTTGCCCGATTCCCTGGCGGAACTGCTGCCCGGCGCCCAGAGCGAGATCGATTCGCTCTCGATCATGCGGGCGCTTGGCATCAACACGGTCGAGACGACGGAGATCGAACCCGGCCAGCCCATTCCCGAGGGTTTGCGCTATCCGGTGGTCGCCAAGGTGTTGTCCGACGAGGTTCCGCACAAGACCGACGCGGGCGGGGTGATCCTGGGGATCACTGACGCCAGCGCGCTCGCCGAGGCCGTCAATCGTATCGGCGCTTCGGTGTCCCAATTTTATCCGGATGCCGAGATCCAGGGCGTTGTGGTGCAGCCGATGATGCAGGGCCTTGCCGAGGCGCTGATCGGCTTGACCCGCGACCCGGAGGTTGGGCCAGTCGTCACCCTGGCGGCCGGCGGCGTGCTGGCGGAGATCTACCGCGACCGCGCCGTTCGATTGGCGCCGATCGATCGGCAAGGCGCGTTGGAGATGATCGAGGAGGTCAAGGGACTGGCCATCGTCCGAGGGTTTCGCGGCCTGCCCAAGGGGGATCTTGCCGCCCTGGCGGATGCCCTTGTCGGGCTTTCCCGGTTGGTGTCGGTCGAGGGGCGCGTGGTCCTGGAGGCGGAGATCAATCCGGTGATTATCCGGCCCGAGGGCGAGGGGGTGATCGCCGTTGACGGGCTTGTCGTGCTCGGCGGCGTCACCACCTAACACGGGCAGGCGCCACGATCCGGAGACCGTGCCAGAGACGGAAATGGAGACCCTCATGCCCGATGCTCCGCCCAATTCCGCGGCCAGCCCCGACAATGCCGGCGTGCTGGCCCCGCCACCGGTGCTTTACGCGGGCACTGCGCTATTGGCGATGGCGCTGCACTGGCTGATACCAATGTCTTTGCCTGAGGTGCTCATGGCCGAGCAGACCCGCTTCGGCGTCGGGCCGGTTCTGGCGGTGCTGTCGATCGTGCTTGCAGTCGCCGCGGTCCGGCGGTTTCGCAAGATCGGCACCGCTGTGCGGCCCTGGCAGCCGACCACGGCGATCGTGCCCAGCGGCCCTTACCGGTTTACCCGTAACCCGATGTATCTGGGGTTGAGCGGGCTGTATCTGGCCATCGGATTGATGGTCGCCAGCCTGTGGTTCGTGGTGTTGTTCGCGCCATTGATCATCGTCATGCAACGCGGCGTGATCCTGCGCGAGGAGGGCTATCTCGCGCGCAAGTTTGGCGCTGAATACACTGATTACAAAGCCAAGGTGCGTCGCTGGCTATAATGCGCCCCGGCCCCGTCTAACGCCTGGGAAAAGCTACGCGCAATGGGCGGCATCCGGCGACCAGCGGTGAATCTGCACCGGTGGTTGGTTTGCAAGGCGGGCGCGGGCCGCCTCCCACAGCCGCCGCCATTCAGCCGGATCCCGCATTTCACTGTTCGGGGCATCGCGGCTGCGGGCGATGAAATCCGGGAACATCGGCCGGCCCGTCGGATCGCCAGTGACGTTGTAGCGAAGATCGAAGCTCCAACGAATATTCGACGTGGTATTGGGCAGGGATCCATGGATTGTCAGCGGGTGAAACAATATCGCGCCCCCTGCCTTCACCGGCACCGGGCAAGCGGCCTCTTGGTCAATATAGTCGCCGGGAATACCCACTTGCGGGTTCGGACAATGCGGCATCATCCGGCCACGATGGCTGCGGGGAATAACCTGCAGACAGCCGTTTTCAACCGTCGCGTCGGTCACGGCGAGCCAGCAGGTGACCATGCGGGTTTGATCGGCTTCCTCAAGCGTCACCGCCCGGTCCTGATGCCAATCCGTTGAGGTTATATGGGCGCGAATTTCGCTATCGTTCAAAATTTTGGCCGGTGGTTTGATGCGGACATGCTGGATCGGATTAGAGGTGATTTCCGGGCCGATGATCGCCTCGACATTGTCCAATAAATGGCTGTCGGTGATCATTCTGAAGACGGCCGGTCCAGCGTGAAACGGGACACTCGGCGCGATTTCGCCGGCAGGTAGGGAGATGTCCATGGGCTGAAAATAATCTAGCCCGGCGTGATAGGCCGAGGTGATTACGTCTTCGAACGTCCCTGCCGGCGCGTGCCGATCGAGCCGACCATCGGCGATCCAACCGGCGCGCAGTTGCTGCAAAAGCCGTTCATATTCGCTGATCAGCGGATCAAGCACCAACTGCCGATCGATGGCCTGATCGATCACCAGAAAGCCATTCTCCTCGAAGTCGTCACGTTGCGCTCGGCTCAGCATCACGCGTGCCTCCTAACCGCAGGGTTAATCGCGGATTTAGTCGCAGCCGGGTCTTTTGGCTCGGTTTTCTCAAGCGGCTTTGCCAATTAGGTGTTTAGGGCCAACTAGGTGTTCAGGAAATTGAGCGGTAATCCAGCGCGCGGCCACGCGCAATCAACCAGCAATCCCTGCCAGGACAAGGTCAGATAAGCGGTTCTGAGATCCGCGCCACCAAAGCAGATATTGGTGGTGTAGGGATCATTGGCCTCGATGAATTCGTGGGTGCCGCCCGCTGGGTTGGCCACCGTGATACCGCCGGTCAGCAAAGTGGCGACACAGATCTTGCCGTCGGCCTCGACCGCCAGGGAATCGAATTTCCTGTAGCCACCGTCACAGGTGACCAGACGACCGCCGGTGATCGACTCGGGAAAGCCGATCATGCTGACCGTGCCCGGCCCGGTGATATCAAAGCCATACAGCCGCGCCGCCTCGGTCTCGGCGACATAGACGGTTTTCTCGTCCGGCGACAGGCCGATGCCGTTGGGCGTCATCAGCGGTTGGATGACCTGTTTGATCTCGCTGCCATCGGGCTTGGCCCAATAGACCGCGCCCCGGTCCATGTCCCGGTGCCGGGTTTTGCCGAGATCGGTGAACCACATATTACCGTCGCGGTCGAAGACGATGTCGTTCGGCCCGTTCAGCTTGTTATCGCCGCATTTGTCATACAACCGCTCGACCTTGCCGGTGGTAAGATCGATCCGCTCTATTCGCCCGGTGACATAGTCATCGGCCTGGCCAACCGGCCGCACATTGCCGGAGGATGGGTCGCGCTCGAACTTGAGCCCGCCATTGTTACAGATATAGCAAGCCCCATCCGGCCCGATCGCCGCCCCGTTCGGCCCGCCGCCGGGGGTGGCGATCACCTCGGTCCGGCCATCGGCGCGCACCCGGGTCAAGGTGCCGCGGGCGATCTCCACCAGGATCACCGAGCCATCGGGCATGGCGATCGGCCCCTCGGGAAATTGCAGGCCGTCGGCGATGGTGCGGAAACTGGTCATGACGGGTCTCCCAAAGGATGATGAGTTGTTTGAAGCGAGGATGGCCGGGCGCGGCGGGAGAGGCCAGCGTTTTCAGCGCAACCGGCGCGTCGATGGATCATCGATCCGATGATGGATGCCGCACGCCGCGAAACCCGGTCGCGCTGCTTGCCGGCCATAGCCACCCACGTTTAGCCTGATCAAAATGGCATCACTTTTCAGGAGCGCCGCCGATGTTCACCCTGGCCGCCGAGGATATCACCTTCATAGGCAGCGATCTGGTACGCCCGGAATGTGTTGTCGCGACCGAGAAGGGCGCGCTGTTCGCCAGTCATGCCGATGGCGGCGGCGGCATTGCCAAGGTCAACGCCGATGGACCATCGACGCTGATTCTGGCGACATCCGGCGACATCCCCGCCGGGTTTATTCCAAACGGCTATTCGCTGATGCCGGACGGCTCGTTCTTGATCGCCAATGTCGGTGATGAGGGCGGGGTCTATACGCTGCAAAGGGATGGGGCGCTGATTCCGTTCCTGCTGGAGATCGATGGCCGAAAATTACCGGCATGCAACTTCGCCAATCGTGACGAGCAGGGCCGGATCTGGATTTCCGTTAGCACCTGGGCGCGCAACCGCGATGACAGCTTCAAGAAGGATTTCGCCGACGGGGTGGTGATCCTGGTGGATGATCAGGGCCCACCGCGTATCGTCGCCGAGGGGATCGGCTTCACCAATGAGAACAAGGTCGACCCGTCGGGCCGCTGGCTTTACGTGCACGAGACCATGGGCCGCTCGATCTGCCGTTTTGCGATCAAGGCCGACAACAGCCTGGGCCCGCGCGAAACCGCCGCCGACTACGGTGTCGGAATTTTTCCGGATGGCTTTGAGTTCGACGCCGAGGGCGGGATCTGGTGCACCAGCGTGGTCAGCAATCGTATCGTCCGGATTGCCCCGGATGGGGGCCAACACATCGTCTTCGATGGCGGCGACCAGGGCGTCACCGACCGGGCCGAGGCGGCCTATCAAAATGACACCTACACGCGGGCGCATTTGGTCGACGGCAACGCCAGCATCCTGGGTAATTGCGCCAGCATCGGCTTTGGCGGTCCGGATCTGAAGACCTGCTATGTCGGCTCGCTGGCCTCGAACCGGATCGCCAGTTTTCGCTCGCCGGTCGCCGGTGCGGTGCCGCCGCATTGGAAATTCTGATATAGTCGCTGCCTTGGTCGGCGATATCGCGAAGGGGTGACGCATGGCTTTGGCGCAAACGGTCGAGGGTATTCCGGATGTCAGTGATCCGGCGCTGTACCAGAACGATACCTGGCAGCCGGTTTTCGCGCGCATGCGGCGCGAGGCGCCAATCCATTACCACGCGGAAAGCCCTTACGGGCCGTACTGGTCGATCACCAAGTACCAGGACATCATGGCGGTTTCCATCGACCACGAAACTTATTCGAACGAGCGCGGCGGCATCCAGATCCTCGATCAGCCGTTGGGCCAGGAAACCAAGAGCTTTATCCGCATGGACCCGCCGCGTCACACGGCGCATCGCAAAACCGTTCAGCCGATCTTCTCGCCTTCGGTGATGGGCGACATGGCGGGGACGATCCGCCAGCGCACCGGCGAGATCCTGGACAGCCTGCCCCGGGGCGAGGCATTCAACTGGGTCGATTTGGTCTCGGTCGAGCTCACGACGATGATGCTGGCCACGTTGTTCGACTATCCCTGGGAGGAACGGCATAACCTGACCTACTGGTCGGATGTCGCGGTCACCGATTACGCCGCGCCCGACGCGCTGGTGCGCTCACGCGAGGCGCAGATGGTTGAGCTTGGCAAGATGGCCGACGCCTTCGCGACCCTCTGGGCCGAGCGGGCGAAGGCGCCGCCGAAACGTGATCTAATTTCGATGATGGCGCATAGCGAGTCGACCCGGGAGCTGACCTCCTCGGAATTCATCGGCACTCTGGCGCTGCTGATTGTCGGCGGCAACGACACGACCCGAAACACCATGTCCGGCGGCCTTCTGGCCTTGCATGAGAACCCGGATGAGATGCGCCGGCTGCGCGCCGACCCCTCTTTGGTGACCAAGTTGGTTCCGGAGACGATCCGCTATCAGACGCCGGTGATTCACATGCGCCGAACCGCCACCAAGGATGCCGAGCTTAACGGCCATCGCATCGCCGAAGGCGACAAGGTGGTGATGTGGTACGTCTCCGGCAATAACGACGAAGCGGTGATCGACAACCCCGATGTCTTTAGTCTTGATCGCCGCAAACCGCGCCAGCATCTGGCTTTCGGTTGGGGCATCCACCGCTGCGTCGGCGACCGGTTGGGTGAGCTACAGCTGCAGATCCTGTGGGAAGAGGTGCTGGCCAGAGGCTTGGAGATAGAGGTGGTGGGGGCGCCCAGGCGTGTCTATTCCAACTTCCTGCGCGGCATCAAAGAACTGCCGGTGAGGATTCGCCCGTAGAGCGAACCGCCTCGGCACTTGCACCGACCGGCGACGCATGGCAATCACAACGACTAAATCCATACCTTTGACGGAGGCACTCCATGGCGAGACCCAGCAAAGTTGAGATTACCGAGGTTGGCCCCCGTGACGGGCTGCAGGCCGAATCCTATTTCGTGCCGACGGCGTCGAAGATCCGGCTGATCAATGAGCTGATCGCCGCCGGTGTGCCCCGGATCGAGTTTTCCTCCTTTGTCTCGCCGCGCGCGGTGCCGCAGCTGGTCGACGTGGTCGAGGTGCTTGAGGGCCTGGATCGCTCCACCGATACGGTGCTGTCGGCCCTGGTCCCGAACGCCAAGGGGGCAATCCGCGCCTGCCAGGCAGGGGTTGATGAGATCATTGTCTTCATGTCGGCTTCGGAAAGCCACAACATGAAGAACGTCAACCGCACGGTGGATGAGTCGCTTGCCGGCTTCGAGGAAGTCGCCAGGATCGCGGGTGATGCCGGTATTCCGGTGCATGGGGCGATCGCCACCGCGCTGGGCTGTCCGTTCGAGGGCGACGTACCGGTCAAGCAGCTTGAATATATCGCCCGGCACTACAAGGAATTTGGCTTCACCGGCGTCGGGCTCGGCGATACCACGGGCATGGCGACGCCGCCGGTGGTTCAGCGCGCGGTGCGGCATCTGCAAGACACGGTGCCGGGCCTACCCATCGGGCTGCATTTCCACAACACCCGCGGCATCGGCCTGGTCAATGTGATGACCGGTCTGGACGAGGGGATCAGCCAATATGACGCGTCCTTCGGCGGCATGGGCGGTTGCCCCTTCGCGCCCAAGGCGACTGGGAATATCTGCACAGAGGATCTGGTCTACATGATGCACGAGATGGGTATCGAGACCGGGATCGATCTTAGCAAACTGATCGGCGTCGCCCATGATGTGGAGCAGGTGATGGGGCGTGAGCTGCCGGGCCAGGTGATGAAGGCCGGTCCGCGCCTGCAACTGCACGCGATAGACGAGGTGGCGACCGCCGCCGGCTGATTTCAAACCGATAGACGAGTTCTCCAGATGGCGCTTTCCGGTATCCGGGTCATTGACCTGACCCGCATCCTCGCCGGCCCGTTCTGCACCTTGATGCTGGCCGATATGGGCGCCGAGGTGATCAAGGTCGAGAGCGAGAAGGGCGGCGACCCGGTGCGGGTCCAAGGGTCGATCAAGGACGGCCTGAGTTGGTATTTCGCCCAGTTCAACCGCAATAAAAAATCGATCATTCTGGATCTCTATAGCGAGGCCGGCAAGGCCGATCTGGCGCGGTTGCTGGAGACGGCGGATGTGCTGGTCGAAAACTATCGCCCCGGCGTTTTGGCCAAGATGGGATTTTCGCCGGAGCGCCTACGAGAGCTCAACCCAAGGCTGATTCAGGCTAGCGTCAACGGCTATGGTTCGACTGGGCCTTATGTCGACCGGCCGTCCTTCGACTTTATCGCCCAGGCGATGAGCGGCTTCATGAGTGTCAACGGCCCGCCCGACGGCGATCCGATGCGCGGCGCGCCGCCGATGAGCGACATGATCGCCGGGCTCTACTGCGCCTTCGGCGTGGTCACCGCGTTGCAGGCCCGCGCGCGCACCGGGCGCGGCCAAGCGGTCGAATCCAGTCTGACCAACGGCCTGATCAGCATGATGGCCTATCTATCGGCGGAATATTTCGCCACCGGCAACATTCCCAAACGCACCGGCAACAACCACCCGATCGTCGCCCCCTACGGCTTGTTCCGAGCCACCGACGGCATGGTCGCGGTGGCGCCGTCGAACGAGATCTTTGTGCACCGGTTTCTAGAGGTCGTGGGGTTGCAACATCTGCTGGAGGAGGCCCGGTTCCTGACCAATGCCGACCGGATGGCGAACCGCGATGCGTTGGTTGAGATCATCAACGCGGTGACGGAGACCCAATCCGTCGATCATTGGATCGAGGTGATCAACAAGGGCGGCTGTCCCTGTGGCCGGGTGATGAACCTCGGCGAGGTGTTCTCTGACCCGCAGGTGCTCTCCCAGGAGATGGTGCTCGAGGTGGATCATCCGGGCTATGGCAAGGTCAAGATGACCGGCTTTCCGGTCAAACTCTCCGAGACCCCGCCAAAACTGCACCGCCCGGCGCCGAGACTGGGCGAGCACACGGACGAAGTGTTGGGGGCGTTGCGCAAGCGGTAGGGTGAGTTGGTTCCGTGTGGCGCATAGGGTCATTCGGTTGATGTTCTTGCCCGCTTCTCGTCGAATCCCTGGCGCAAGCCAGGGCCCACGCCACGGAGCATTCCGGCGGAGACGGTCGGGTCAATATATTCCCGCCATTGATTATCGTTGGAGGCCAATGGCTTGGACCTTGGCTTGCGCCAGGGATGCGGTGATGAATGGATGGCGCGGATGGTTCAGTCTTTCGCCAGGGCGACGACCGGCCCGTTCAAAATTGCCTCAGTTCGAAATAGCCTGGGCACCGTCCAGATAATAGGTCTCGCCGGTTGCGAACGGGATGTCTTCGCCAATCAACGCCGCGACGAAGCGCGCCACTTCCTCGGGCTCGCCGGGGCGGCCAATAGGGATTGCTTTGGTGATGAAGTCGCGGAAGCGTTCGCTTTCCATATGCGGCTTGTTGAGATCGGTCAGGGTGAAGCCCGGGGCCACGTCGATGACCCGGATGTTGTCGCGGGCCCATTCAACCGCCAGACAACGGGTGATCGCGCCGACAGCGGCCTTCGAGGCGCAATAGGCGGCGTGCTGGCGCACCCCCATCTTGTCGTAATGTGAGCCGATATTGACGATTATGCCGCCGCCGGCCGCGACCAGAAACGGGTGCGCCTCGCGGCTCATGGCGAACACGCCGGTGGCGTTGACGCTTAGCACTTCGGCGAAATCGGCGCTGGAAAAGGTGCTGCTGCGGCCTTGCTTGTGCAGGCCGGCATTGTTGACGATACCATTCAGCGCACCGGTTCGCTCGACCAACGCCGCCAGAGCGGCTC
>JAQBUJ010000600.1 GCA_027623845.1 Pseudomonadota bacterium | reverse complement strand
ACCGATCCGATACTGGTTTTCCAGCAGCTCACCGACTGAGCGCACACGGCGATTGCCAAGATGATCAATGTCGTCGATTTCGCCGCGGCCATCCTTCAGATCAACCAGCGTTTTAATCACCGCAAGGATGTCTTCCTTGCGTAGGGTCCGAAGCGTATCGTCGGTCTCAAGATTGAGCCTTGCATTGAGCTTTACGCGGCCGACCGCCGAAAGGTCATAACGCTCCGAGTCAAAAAACAGACCCTTGAATAACGTGCCCGCGGCATCTTCGGTCGGCGGCTCGCCCGGCCGCATCACCCGATAGATCTCGAACAACGCACGCACCCGTTCGGCGTTCTTGTCGGCCATCATCGTGTTGCGGATATACGAGCCGATGGTGACGTGATCGATATCCAGCGTTTGGACTTCAGCGATCTTCACCGTTTCCAGAGTCTCAAGGTGTTCGGCGGTAATTTCCTCGCCGGCTTCGAGGTAGATTTCACCGGTTTCCTCGTTGACAATATCGTATGCCGAATAGCGCCCGATGATCTCTTCGGGAGCAACCAGCAGCTCTTTCAGGCCTTGGTTTTCAAGCTTGCGCGCGAGCGGCGGCGTTAGTTTGGTTCCAGCTTCCGCGGCAACCTTTCCGGTCTTGGCGTTAATCAGGTCGTGGGTGATCTTGAGCCCACGCATACGCTCGGGCATATATTTTGTGCGCCAGCCCTTCTTGTCGCGTTTGTACGGCACGGTGTTGTAGAAAAATTCGAGAATTTCCTCAGCTTCCATACCAAGCGCGAACAACAACGTGCTGACCGGCAGTTTACGCCGGCGATCGATACGCACATAGACGATGTCCTTGGCGTCGAATTCAAAATCCATCCATGACCCGCGATAGGGAATGATCCGCGCCGCGAAGAGAAACTTGCCTGAAGAGTGCGTTTTGCCTTTGTCATGATCGAAAAAGACCCCGGGCGAGCGATGCATCTGGCTGACGATCACGCGTTCCGTGCCGTTGACGATGAAGGTACCGTTCTTCGTCATCAAGGGCATGTCGCCCATGTAGACGTCCTGTTCCTTGATATCGAGAACCGACTTGGCCTGGGTTTCGGGATCGACCTCGAAGACGATAAGCCGTAACGTGGCTTTGAGGGGCGCGGCGTATGTCATACCGCGCTGACGGCATTCTTCGACGTCATATTTGGGGTCTTCGAGTTCGAATTTTACGAATTCGAGCGACGACGTCTCCGAGAAATCGGAGATCGGGAACACGGACGTAAACACGCCCTGCAGACCGTCGTTTTCACGTCGCTCGGCAGGAACACCAAAATGCAGGAACGCGTCGTAGGAGCGCTTCTGAATCTCGATCAAATTCGGCATCACCACAGCTTCGGCAAACTTCCCGAAATCGCGACGAATGGGCTTACGTGCCGTATAGGAAAGGGTCATCCGTTATCCTCGATCTAACGCCGCAGCGCGCAAACGGCGAGTATCGCCGTCGCGCTGTTATGGCTCTTCAACGCAGAGCGACGGGCGCACCAAACCGCCAGCCGCCCCACAAAACAGGACGGCGCGGTGCGCCCGACGATGTCGGTAAACCGGTTACTTGACTTCAACCGTTGCGCCCGCTGATTCGAGCTGCGCCTTGATTTTTGCCGCTTCGTCTTTCGACGCGCCTTCTTTGACATCGCTCGGCACGCCCTCGACCAAGTCCTTGGCCTCTTTGAGACCGAGTCCGGTGATCGCGCGCACTTCTTTGATTACATTGATCTTTTTCTCACCGAAACTGGTCAACACGATCGTGAAATCGGTTTGCTCTTCGGCGGCCGCGGCATCGCCGCCACCGGCAGGTGCCGCTGCCATAGCGACCGGCGCTGCTGCAGAAACACCCCATTTTTCTTCGAGTAGTTTGGCGAGTTCGGCGGCTTCCATCACCGAAAGCTCCGAAAGATCATCAACAATTTTCTGTAAATCGGCCATCTGTCGTCTCCTTGATTGAACCTTTATTCGGGTTCGCGACTGTCTCGGTCTTTAGGTTTCAGCGGCTTCAGGCTCTTGCGAACCGTGGGCGGCGAGGACCCGTGCGAGTTGCGCTGCGGGCGCCCGAACGACAACCGCAAGCTGGGTTGCCGGGGTGTTAAGCAACGCAATAAGCGTGGCACGGAGTTCGTCGAGCGAGGGCAACGACGCAACGGTATTTACCCCAGCTACATCGAGCACAATTTCACCCATCGCGCCGCCAACGACGATCAGCTTGTCGTTTTTCTTGGCGTAGGCGACGGCAACTCTAGCGGCGGCGACGGGATCGTCTGAGTAGGCGATCGCCGTTGGGGCTTAAAATAAACCCGAGAGGGTGCTGTAGGGCGTGCCTTCGAGGGCGCGTTTTACGAGACGGTTCTTCGTCACCCGAAAACGGGCGCCAGCCTCGCGCATCTCTTGCCTCAGGACGTCCATCTCGGAAACGTTGATGCCACGATAGTGGGTCACCACAACTGATGCGGCATCGGCAAACGTCTTGTTAAGATCGTCTACGATTTCCTGTTTCTCGGTTCTATTCATTAGACCAACTCCGCCTCTTGGAACCGTGTGCTCCATCCTCGACCGCACCGAAGACCGGCACAGTCACGATTTGGGTAGGACCTGGCCGTAGCCATGCCCTCCTGTCCCAGAGGTTCTTGACGCTGAGCATATGCGCACCAACGCCTTCGCCACTGTCTATGCAGGCGGATATCCACCATTAGATCACGACGTGATGCCGTGACACCTGCAGTCTCGGACAGGTATGGAACCGCAAGGGTTCCAGACCGCGGCCCAACCGGGCCGTGGACTT
>JAQBUJ010000599.1 GCA_027623845.1 Pseudomonadota bacterium | reverse complement strand
TCTGCGCCTGGGTGAGCTCGACACCCGATGAACAGGATGAGACGGCGGAGTAGAGATCGAGGTCCTTGCAGATCTGTTCGGCTCTCGGCAGGGCGATTTCGCCCAGCGCGACGGCGATGCCCAATGCGGTGGTGCCGTTCGAAATGCCCATAGAATCATGCACCTCGCACGCCACCGTCTGGCCTCGGCGGGCGGCGTCGGCGACGCTGTCGATGGTCAGCAACGGGGTCTTTGTTTGCACATAATGGACGTCTGCGGGATCGTCGATGCCGGCGTCGGCCATGGCCGCGCGCACCGCATCGGCGACCTTTTCCACCATCGCCAGCCGGCCGATGTCTTCGGGTTGCAACTCCGCGCTGATTGCCGTGCCGATGACCAGGCGGGCCTCGTCGGCGGGGCCGGTCTTGTCGTTTTGCGCGAAGACGGTTGCGTGGGGCGTAATCACGCCGTCGCAGCCGCCGGACCAGACCATGGGGATCTGCGCCAATGCCGCCGCGTCCCGGCTGCCGCGCTCCGCCAGCACCGCTCGAAACGCTTGATCGGCGAGGATGCGGGTGAAATCGTTGACCCCGCCATTGCCTTCCGTCTTGCCGATCACGGCGACCACTTCGTCGGCGGAAAATTGGCCAGACTCGATGCACGCCGCTAAACCGGAGGCGTCGCTGACATTCTTTAGTTCGATTTTGGCGACCTCAATGGCCATTTTCTCCGCTCCCTGGGAAATCCGTTGTTGCCGGACCATAGCAATTATCTCGCTCTTGTGTCTTGTCCGGCCCGGCGGACTGGCTTATTGAGTTCTTAGGCTTTTTGTATTCACGATGGGAGCATGTCCTATCGAATGGATTATATGAAGCAACAGTCACAATCCGAGCCGAATTTGACTCAGACCCTAGATCTGCCGAACGCGCTGGCGCCGTATCGTCGGCCCAATCATCTGCGTAGCGTCATTGAACTCGCCATTACCGCCATCCCCTTCGTCGCGCTGTGGGTGGCGGCGTGGTGGGCGCTGTCGATCAGCTTCTGGCTGACACTCGCGATCAGCGTGCCGGCTGGGGCATTTCTGATGCGGCTGTTCCTGATCAAGCACGATTGCGGGCATGGCGCCTTTTTTCGCCGCAGGTCCTTCAACGACTGGGTCGGACGGGTGATCGGCGTGCTGACGGTAACCCCCTATGACGCATGGCGCCGCAATCATGCGATCCACCACGCTACCTCGGGTAATCTGGATAAGCGCGGGGTCGGCGATGTCGATACCTTGACCGTCAAAGAGTATCGCGCGCTCTCGCGGTCGCGCCGTATCGCTTATCATTTCTATCGCCACCCTCTCGTCATGTTTGGGCTTGGGCCGGCCTATTTGTTCTTGATCCGTCACCGTCTGCCGCATGGATTCATGCGCGGCGATCGGCGGTTTTGGATCAGCGCCATGGGAACGAATATCGCGATTGCGCTGGTCGTCGCGGTCATGATCTATGTCCTGGGATTGGTCCCCTTCCTGCTGGTGCAGTTGCCGATCACGCTTGTTGGCGCGTTGATCGGGGTTTGGCTGTTCTACGTCCAGCATCAATTCGAAGGTATCGTCTGGTACGAGGATCACGCCTGGAATTTCCACGATGCCGCCCTCTCGGGCAGTTCCCATTATGATTTGCCTGTCGTGCTGAGCTGGATTACCGCCAATATCGGCGTGCACCATGTGCATCATCTCCACAGCCGCATTCCCTTTTATCGTCTGCCGCAGGTTTTGCGCGATCACCCCGAATTCGCCCATGCCAGACGCCTGACGCTGTGGCGGAGCCTCGCCTGCGTAAAGTACCGGCTCTGGGACGAAGGCCAGCGGAAACTGGTTTCGTTCTCCGAAGCCCGGGCGTTGCCGGCGGAGTGATCCAGAAAAATAAATCGCCCGAACGGGATACGCTGATCTGCGATTTCGTCGGCGGCGCGGTACGCCACCGGTTTCGCTTTGGCGGCGGCCGGGGGCAGGCGCTGCCCAAGGCGGTTGGCATGAAGGGGGGTAACACCCCCACAGTGGTGGACGCCACGGCGGGTCTGGGCCGCGATGCTTTTTTGCTGGCGTCCATGGGCGCGCAAGTCACCCTAATCGAACGTTCGCCAGAGATGCACAAGCTACTGGACGAGGGCCTGGCGCGCGCCAGAGACGCCGGCGGTGATGTGGCGGATGTGGTCGCCCGTATGAATTTGCTTCTCGGCGATGCGAGGGAGCTGCTGCTGGGCCTGTCGCCGGAAGTGGTGCTGGTCGATCCGATGCATCCGCCGCGAAATAACTCCGCCCTGGTAAAAAAAGAAATGATCCTGATCCGCGAGATCGTCGGCACGGACGAGGACGCAATCGACCTGATGAAGACCGCGCTCGCCACTGCTACCAAACGGGTGGTGCTAAAATGGCCCCAGGGGGCGGAACCGATGGCGGGGCTGCGTCTGCCGTCTCATAGAATCACCGGGAAAACCACCCGCTACGACGTGTTTATGGTGGGCTGACAAGTAGCCTTAACTGGGATCACTCCGCCGTCGCATGGCGGAACGTGTTTACCGCCGACCGGTAATCGTTGAGACCCAATTGCGCGCGTAGATCCTCCGATCCCTGCAACACCATGGGATCGATGGGAATGCCAAGGCCATTGGCGATGCGGTCGTTCTTGGTGAAGTTGGCGGCGACCGCCGACGCGGCCGACACCGCCGCCGGGCTCAATCCCTCGGCGAGCGCGCGTCGCGCGCTGTTCAACGCGGCGAGATCGGCGCCGATCACCGCATCGGCAAAGGCTAGAGCATTTTCTGATCTGAACGAATCTTA
>JAQBUJ010000598.1 GCA_027623845.1 Pseudomonadota bacterium | reverse complement strand
GGCATCATGGTCAACGCCACCGGTCGGCGCTTCGTCGACGAAGGGGCCGATTTCCGCAACTACACCTATGCCAAATATGGCCGGGTGGTGCTGAACCAGCCGAACCAGTTCGCCTGGCAGATCTTTGATCAGAAGGTGACTCACCTGTTGCGCGATGAGTATCGCATCCGTCAGGTGACCAAGGTGACCGCCAACACATTGGAGGAGCTGTCGACCAAGCTTGAGGGTGTCGACGCGACGGCGTTCGTCGATGAGATGAAGCAATGGAACGCGGCGGTGCAAACCGAGGTACCGTTCAATCCGAACGTCAAGGATGGCCGGAGCACCAATGGCCTCGACGTGGTCAAGTCGAACTGGGCCAACACCCTCGACGAAGGACCGTTCGAGGCCTACCAGATCACCTGCGGCATCACCTTCACCTTCGGCGGCGTGCGGATCGACGGCAACGCCCAGGTCCAGAGCACCGATTACAAGCCCATCGACGGCCTGTTCGCCGCTGGTGAGATGGTTGGCGGCATCTTCTTCTTCAACTACCCCGGTGGCAGTGGCCTGATCAACGGCGCTGTATTCGGCAAGATCGCCGGACAATCCGCCGGACGGGCGGCGATGGCTGATCAGCGCTCGGCGGCGGCGCAATAGAGCCGCCCGCCCGGCCTTGGCGAAACCGGTCCGCGCGGTTGTCCACAGTTTGCTCTTGGTTGCTTGGAGGGTGCCATTAATCCGGTCGCGCACTGAATGGCGAATAGTAAGAACACTGAACCCGGACAACAGGAGTCGCGCGGCGAGGTCGCTTATGGCCGGCTGAAGGCGGCCATCCAGGCTGGCGAATTGACGCCGGGTCAGCGCATCCGTGAGAACGAGATGGCGTCCTGGCTGGAGATGAGTCGTACGCCGGTGCGCGAGGCGCTGCGCCGGCTTGAGGCGGATGGCTTGCTGACCTTCGCGCCCTATCGCGGCATGGTGATCTCCGAACTTGATCATCAGGCGGTGATGGAACTGTATTCCATGCGCGAAGTGCTGGAAGGCACCGCCGCCGGGCTGGCGGCACGGCACGCCTCAGACGCGGAAGTCGCGATCCTGAAAGACATCGTGGAGAGCGAGCTTAGCGCTGTCGGCGACCCGCAAAAGATCGCCAGCCATAACAAACATTTCCACGGCGCGCTCTATCGGGCGGCGCATAATCGCTATTTGTTGAAGACCTTGAACGTGCTGAGCGACGCGATGGCGCTGTTGGGCATGACGACGATGGCGATCACCGGGCGCTCGGAAACCGCCCATGGGGAACATCTCGCAGTGGTCGCCGCGGTCGAGGCCCGTGACCCGGTCGCCGCCGAGGCCACCATGCGCGAGCACATCCGGATGGCCCAACGGGCGCGCCTGCGCCTGATGTTCAAGGACGCCGAGGACGGGGACCGAAACCGCCCGCGCCATTGACCTGATGATCTTCGCCGATGGGCGTCATCATCAGGTCGATTTCACCGCCCGGGGGTGCTCGGGAATTTTGAACCACCGTTGGAATGGCCTAGAATTCCAACCAACAAGGCAGGGTCGCCTGAGCCTGAGAGGACCGGTCAATGAAGTTCGGCATCTTTTATGAATTGCAGTTGCCACGCCCCTGGACCGATGAGAGCGAACGCACGCTGCTGAAGAACGCGATCACCCAGATCGAGTTGGCGGACAAGCTCGGCTATGACTATGCCTGGGCGGTGGAACATCACTTCCTTGAGGAATATTCCCATTGTGCCTCGCCCGAGGTGTTTCTTGGCGCAGCCAGCCAGCGGACCAAGCAGATCCGGCTCGGTCACGGGGTGATCCAGACCACGACCAACCAGCCGCACCGGGTGGCCGAGAAGGTGGCGACCCTTGACCTGCTCTCGGACGGTCGGGTCGAGTTGGGCATGGGCGAGGGCGCCGGCCCCGCCGAACTGCATCCCTTCGGCACCCAGGTCCGCACCAAACGCGACCGTTGGGAAGAATCCGTCAAGGCGATCATCCCGATGTTCACCAAGACCGATTGGGAGTTTCATGGCGAGTTTCATGACTTCCCGGCCCGCAACGTGGTCCCCAAACCCTATCAGAAGCCACACCCGCCGCTTTGGGTCGCCTGCTCGAACATCCAGACCATCGCCAAGGCCGGCGAGTGGGGCATGGGCGCGCTCGGCTTCACCTTCGTCAGCCCGGAGGCGGCGCGGGCATGGGTGCATCGCTATTACAATGCCCTGCTAAAGGAAGACGGTCGGCTCTGCGACTATCCGGCGAACCCGAATATCGCCATGGTCAACGGTTTCATGTGCGCCGAGACCGACGAGGAGGCACGGGAGAAGGCTTCCGGCTGGACCTTCTTCGTGTTCGCGCTGGGCTATTACGGCCGCCAGGGCATCGAGGCGCCGGGCACCGGAGATCTATGGGCCGCGTATCAGGATTGGAAGGGCAGCGAGCAGGAGGCCAAGGCGCTGGAAAGCGGTCTGATAGGCTCGCCCGAGACCATCCGCAAGCGGCTCAGGATGTTCGAGGAGGCGCATGTCGATCAGGTCATCCTGTTGAACCAGGCCGGCAAGACCAGCCATCAGGACATCTGTGACAGCTTGAACCTGTTCGCCAAGGAAGTGATGCCGGAATTCCATGGGCGGCAACCGGAGCAGGATGCCTGGAAGGCCGATGTGCTGAGCCGGCGCATCGAACTGGAAGACCTGGAAACCGAGGGATACAACATCTTCAGCCACCAGAATGCGGACATCGTGCGGCTCAGCCCGGATGAGTTGAAGGCGATGATGGCGGCCAAGGAAGCCGCCGCGGCGGGGAACAACGAC
>JAQBUJ010000597.1 GCA_027623845.1 Pseudomonadota bacterium | reverse complement strand
CGGGCGCTGACCTCGGCGAACTCTCCCAGGATGTAACACAGGGCATCTATCGAGTGTCCGCCCGGGATGGTCATGGGGTTCGCGCCATTGGCGCCAATCCCCTGCCAGATGCGCCCATCGCCGCGCTCGGTGATCGCACCGACCATCACGCTCAGGTTAACGGTAACGATGTCGCCGATTTCGTCGTTGGCAACGAGGTCACGGGCATACATCACGGCTGGGTCGCTTTGCGCCTGTAAGCCTACCAAAGTCGACAACCCGGCCGCTTTGGCGCTGTCAGCCATTTTCGTCGCGTCAGCTAGATTAGCCCCCAGAGGCCACTCACAGCATACGGGCTTGTTAGCCTCAATCGCGGCCATGACCAGCTGTTGGTGCAACGGTACGCGAACCACCACCGCGATGAGGTCAACATCGGGATGCGCGACCATCTCGTTCATGTCGTGAAAGGCCAACTCGGCGCCGAACTTCTCGGCCGAGGCGCGCGCGGTCTCCTCGTGAGCGGTACAAACGGCCTTTAGTTCATAGGCGGACAACGCTTGTAATGCCGGCACATGGGCGCTGGCACCCCAACCACTCCCGCCGGGGGTAACGGTTGCACCGACAATTCCGACCCTAATTTTATCTGCCACGATCGTTTCCTTTGCCCTTGATATCAGCGCGTGCCGTTGCTCGTCGCCCACACATTCTCAGGCGGTTTTGGCTTTGAACTCGTCGAGTTGCAGCCGCGCACCAGCCATCATGCACGCAAAGTCGGACGTCAGCATCACCATATCAAAACCACGCTTCACGGCGCCCGCCGCGAACGCCGCGCTTGCACAATGCATGACCGCCTTAATGCCGTGCTTATGCGCGGTCTCGAGGATCTTGTCGCAGGTGGCGAGATGGAGCGGGTCGGGATTATCGCCGCGTGGTTCCAGCCCTAAGGCGAACGACAGATCGGCGGGCCCGATGTAGACGGCATCGAGGCCGGGCGTGGCGCAGATGGCATCAAGGTTGGCGAGCCCCTCCTTCGTCTCGATCATCGCCATGATGACCATCTCATCGTTCGCGTGGGCCACGTAGTCGCCGCCACCGTAATGCATGGCGCGCACCGGGCCCATCGACCGCATACCAACTGGCGGGTAGCGACACGCGGCCACCGCCATCGCCGCTTCCGCCGCCGTATTGACCAGCGGCACGATGATGCCGTAGGCGCCAAGGTCCAAGGCCTTCATGATAGTCGCCGGCTCGTTCCATGCGACGCGCACCACCGGGACCGTGTCTGTCTGCGATATGGCTTGCAGCATGGGCAGGACGTCACTCAGTTCCGAGGTCCCGTGTTGCAAGTCGATGCACAGGGCGTCGAAGCCCTGACGCGCCATAACCTCGGCCGTGAGCCCATGGGACACCGAGAGCCAGCCCAAGGTCGCGCATTTACCGTCGCGCCACATCTGCTTGATCTTGTTCGATCGCATGGTCACACCTTCAGTGTTGTTCTGAGTTGTTCTTATCCGAGCAGGTCCACTTGCGCCGAGTACAGCACCCGAAGGATGACCCGGCAGTTTCGACAGCGTGCCTTTTTATGGTGGTGTGGTCGACCCCTATCGGTCGGCTAATCCCTTTGTCGATCAACGCCGCCTCGACCCGGGACCCATCATCCAGCGTAGAGACCCAAAGGGGTTCCTCCGGCTTCTTGGTCTGCCGCTGCCCGGAGCGTCAGGGCCGGGACCGACTTCAAAGCGGCAATCGCTTTTGCGCAATCCTAAACCCGAGATTTGCGATCCCGGTTAAAAGGAAAAGCGCGGCAGCAAAAAGTATCGGCCAAAATTCGTCCGCCGTCAGATCGTAAAGCCAACCGGCGATGGCCGGCGCGGGCGCTTGGACCAGAAAATATACGGTAAAGAAAAGCCCCATACCGATTGCGCGGTTTTCCGGCTTCATCGCCTGTGCGGTTAGCGCCATGATCACCCCCGCCGGCGCCATACCCATCAAACCAAACAACAGGCTTGAGGGAATCGCCAAAGGGCTAATGAACAAAATCAACGGGGCGGCGACGGCCGCAGCCATGCAGACATAAAGGATCAAATCCGGTTTGCCGCTGCGGTCTGCTATCAGACCGCAGAGCACGCCGGAGACGATCATCAGCCAACTGGCGAGGCTGATCACGCCTAACGCGGAAACCATATCGTAACCGCTGGCGACCAGGACGCTTGGGGCGAAGCTGAGATAGACGATGTAGCCGGCATTGAAGAGGGACCAAACCAGCGAGGCGATCACCGTCAGAAAAATCTCATTGGCGTTCAAGGTAAACCGAAAGCCGCCGGTTTGCTTCGCCGCGCCAGGGACGTCTCGGCAGAAAATCATTACCAATAACGCGCCTATTACGCAGTAGATTGATGCAACGACAAACGCCATTTGCCAGTCGAAATTGGCCGCCAACCAGCCATGACCGATCTGTCCCATTGCAATACCGCAGGGCCAAGACATCACCAGGCCGCCCATGGCCGTCGCCAGTTCCTTGCCAGCAAACAAATCCGCGACGATTTTGACGAAGAAGATAGTGGAAAAGACAAATCCAGCGCCGCAAATGAGCCGAGCGGCCGCCAATAGTTCAAAACTTTCCGCAATTGACGCAACGCCGCCGCCGACCCCAAGGGTCAATAATCCCAGGCCAACAATAAATCGATCTGACACAAAACGCCCGGCGAACCCGGCTGGAATGGCCAGAAACATTCCAGGCAGCATGAACAGGCCGATTAGACTGCCGATCTCGGCGTAATTGAGTCCAAGCGCCACAACCAACTCGCTAGAGACAGAACCCAATGTTTGAAATTGAAAT
>JAQBUJ010000596.1 GCA_027623845.1 Pseudomonadota bacterium | reverse complement strand
CGCCGGGTCCATGCCGAGCGGCGGGAGGGCGAACTGACCTCGGACCGGCTGGGCGAAATCTGGATGGAAGTGCAGGCCGAAAGCCTGGGGCCGTCAGTCAATCTGGGTGCGGGCTACGAGACATTCTGGGCCTATATCCCGCATTTCATCCACTCGCCCTTCTATGTCTACGCCTACGCCTTTGGCGACGGTCTGGTGAACGCACTGTATGCGGTCTACGAGCAGGGTGAGGCGGGCTTCGAGGACAAATATTTCGAGATGCTGTCAGCCGGCGGCTCCAAGCACCACAAGGAGCTTCTGGCGCCCTTCGGGCTCGACGCCTCGGATCCGGCGTTCTGGGATCAGGGACTGAGCCTGATCGAGGGCTTCATCGATGAGCTGGAGGCGATGGGGTAGGGCCGATGCCGGTCCGTTGGGTTACTCCAGTCGCCGGATTGAATCGGCGGCGGACCGGACTTCGCTCGTGGTGGTGTCATCAGCATCCGGAGCAGCGCCGATCGCAACGGTAAGATAATTGTCGCCCATTGGTACGATCCACATGGTTTCGGCGATTGCATACTGAACCGCCCCCGACGCCACTGCCGAGTAGGAATATGTGATATGAGCGCTGTCGAACTCGCCTAACCTTCCAAGCGCAGGGCCGTCGATCAAGCGATAATCGTCCAGCGCACCCGAAACGAACGCTTCAACATTGGTAATGGCCGCCTTGAGGTCAATAATCTTACCGGCGTACCAGGTCAGATGAATGCCGGGGTTCACACCCGGATAAGGCATTGGGTATTTGATCAGCGAGAGGAACGGTCCGCCGTCCTCGCTCGCGATAATGCGATTGAGTTGGTCCGAGCCAAAGTCGGTGCTGTTGGGCAATGCCCTGAACTCATCCCCCGACATAATTCGCCAGCCGTCAGGGCCGGCGAACGACAGCCCGATCTCTGGAAATCTGAATGTCTCGGAATGCGCTGGCGTGACCAGTGCCAAGATCGTCAGTATTGAGAACAGAATACGCATGCTCGATCCCATTGTGCTCGGCGGCAATTTTCCTGTCCGCATCCGGGTAGTATTGCCGTCGCCGAGCCAGATTGGCAAGGATGGTGGCAGTCGAGTGTAGTTTGGGCGCCTCGGTCGTGGCGCAGTGGCAACTGGCTGGATCGGGACCGTCCTCTCGACAACGCGGCCCGCTGCCCCGCCGTGCATGGCTTGCATTTCACCCCATCCGTGAGTACCACCCGGCTTAGATTGAGCCGATGGAAGTGACCATGCAGGATCTGGAATCCGTCCGCGCGAAAAATCTGGCCGCCATTGCCGCCGCCGTGGACGAGGTGGCGCTTGAAGCGTTGCGGGTCGCGGTGCTGGGCAAGAAGGGCGAGATCAGCCTGATGATGCGCGTGCTGGGCCAGATGACCCCGATCGAGCGCCAGACGGCCGGGGCACCGCTGAACGCGCTCAAGGACGAGATCAATTCCGCTCTGGTCGCGCGCAAAGCGGCGTTGGCCGATCTGGATCTGGCGCGGCGGCTCGAGACCGAATGGCTGGACGTGACGCTGTCGCCCCGCCCGCTGCAGCAGGGCACGCTGCACCCGGTCAGCCAGGTCACCGAAGAGGTCATCGCGATCTTCGCCGACCTCGGGTTCAAAGTTGCCGAGGGGCCGCAGATCGAGACCGACTGGTACAATTTCGACGCCCTCAACATTCCGCCCGAGCATCCGGCGCGTCAGGAGATGGACACTTTCTACATGGCGCGGGCCGAGGGTGACGACCGACCGCCGAATGTGCTGCGCACCCACACCTCGCCGGTACAGATCCGCTATATGGCCGAGCATGGCGCGCCCTGCCGGATCATCGCCCCAGGCCGGGTCTATCGCTGTGACTACGACCAGACCCACACGCCGATGTTCCATCAGGTCGAGGGGTTGGCAATCGACCGTGGGATCTCGATGGCCAATCTGAAGTGGGTCCTTGAGGAGTTTTGCCGCGCCTTTTTCGAGATCGAGGGGGTGGAGTTGCGCTTCCGCGCGTCGCATTTCCCCTTCACCGAGCCGTCGGCCGAGGTCGATATCCGCTGCTCCTGGGTCGGTGGTCAGCTCAAGATCGGCGAGGGCGACGACTGGATGGAGATCCTTGGCTCGGGCATGGTGCATCCCAAGGTGCTGGAGGCGGCCGGGGTCGATTCAACTGTGTTCCAGGGTTTTGCCTTTGGCATGGGAATCGACCGCATCGCGATGCTGAAATATGGCATTCCGGATCTGCGCGCATTCTTCGACAGCGATCTGCGCTGGCTGCGCCATTACGGCTTCGCGACACTGGACATGCCGACAATCCACGGCGGCCTGTCGGCCTGACCGTTTGGTCGTCTGCGCAGGTGGTTGGTGCCTGACGATGCGTCGGCACGACCGATGTTACTTGTTAATATTGATATCTTTGCCGAGCGTCGCGGCCTCGACAGCGCGGGCCTCGACCTCGGCGTTCACGGTATCGAAAGTGTTCTGCAGAAGTATCTGCGAGTTGCCCATCACCCCGTACATGACAACTATCCCCAGAACGACGATTCCAGCGGTCAATGCCACCCAATCGGTGGCCACTGCGCCCCGGTCATCCCTAACAATATAGCCGTACATGTTAACCTCAGTGCTTGCTCGATCTGCGTTCGGCAGTGGCCTCACTAGTTGCGAGACAATAAGTACTGTAACACAACTATTCAACTTTTGAACGATAAAATTTTCTATGACTCGCGTTATAGTTGCGTGAGGTGAATCCCTGAATTCCAATGCGAAGTGCAACACCCCTCGCTCGGTGTGATACCGAGTTGGTTGATGAGACCGA
>JAQBUJ010000595.1 GCA_027623845.1 Pseudomonadota bacterium | reverse complement strand
GCGCCAAGCCGGGACAGTCGGGCATCCAGCAGATCGCCCTGCGCCGCGCCGAGGCGGACCGGCGTGCGGCTGCCGTCGCCAAGGGTAAAGCCGATAGCCGGATGCGCCATCGCCAGACGTTCAACCACTTCGACGGCGTGATTGAACTCGGTCCGCGGCGTTTTCAGAAACTTCAACCGCGCCGGGGTGGCGAAGAACAGGTCACGGATCTCAACTTTGGTGCCGTGATTGATCGCCGCCGGCGAGGGGCCTTCGATGATTCCGCCCTCGACCAAGATGGCCCAGGCATCCTCGGCGATAACGCCATCGGGACTGGTGGCCCGCGAGGTGAGGCTCATCCGGCTGACTGAACCGATCGATGGCAACGCCTCACCACGAAAACCAAGGGTGCGGATATGTCCGAGATCATCGCCCGGAAGCTTGGAGGTCGCATGGCGCTCGACGGCGAGGATCAGGTCGCTGGCGGACATCCCGTGGCCGTTATCGGTGACCGAGATGAGCGCCCGCCCGCCCTCGCGCATCAAGATGTCGATCCGGTTGGCGCCAGCGTCGATCGCGTTCTCGACCAATTCCTTCACCGCGCTGGCCGGTCGCTCGATCACCTCACCAGCGGCGATCCGGTTGACCAGACCCTCGGGAAGCCGGCGGATGCGAGACGCCGCCGGATTGTCCAACCATTCGCGTTCCAGGGCCATTGGATGACTACATGTTGTGGTTAGATGGAATTTGCACTCGAAATATAGGCGTAAGCCCCGGCGGAGTCGACTCCGCATCCCAGTTTATTCAAGCGCGCGAATTGCTACGATTCAGGGTCGGGCGCCGGCCTGGTCGCGACAAGGCCGGTTGGTTTTCCGACCACGGCGAAAGTGAGCTCATCTGCCTGGAACAATCGTTTGGCGACGCGTTTCAGGTCGCTCATGGTAATCGCCTCGATGATACCGCTGCGTCGCTCGATATAATCGATACCGAGATCGTGGCGCTGGATGGCGGTCAGCACACCGGCGATCGCCCCGGAATTGCTGAAACGCAGGGCATAGGATCCGTTGACGTAATCCTTGGCGTTCCGCACTTCCTCAGCGGTCGGTCCTTCGGCGCCGAACCTGGCCCAAATGTCTTTGATCAGACCAATCGACTCGGCGACCCGATCGTTCACCGTGGAAACCCCGCCGACAATCAACCCGGCATGTTCAAGCGGTATCGGGTAGGTTGAAACGCCGTAGGTGAGGCCGCGTTTTTCCCGGAGTTCCTCGGTCAGCCGAGAGCCGAAACCGCCGGACAGAATCTCGAACAACACGGTCGCCGTATACCAGTCCGGGTCATCACGCAGAATGCCGCGATGGCCGAAGACCACCACGGATTGCGGTACCGGGCGCTCAACGATCATCGTCTCGCCGCTGAACGCCAAGTTGACATCAGGAACCGGCGCGGCGCCGGAAGCCTTGGGCAGGGAGCCAAAAACCTGATCCAGGACCTGCCCCAGGCGGGCCGGTGAGATATCCCCGACGACGCCGATATAGAGTTGGTCCCGGGCGAAGGTTCGCTTGGTGAAGCCTTGGAGGTCGGCGCTGGTGATGGTTGGCAGCGACACGAGGGTCCCTCGACGTGGTGCGCCGTAGGGATGATCGGGAAAAGCCGCTTTCCACCAAACCCGCCCGGCGATCCGGTTCGGGTTTTCCTTCCGACTCCGCAACCCCGCCATCACCTGCCCGCGCACCCGTTCCAGCGGCGCGGCGTCGAAGCGTGGCTCATTCAGCGCCAGACGCAGCAGGCGAAACGCCGCCTCGCTGGTTTCGGTCAGGGTGCGGAGAGCGCCGGAGAATGAATCCGTGCTTGAATTGAAGGAAAGCGAGATCGAATTATCCGCGAGCGCCTTCTGAAAGGCTGTGGAATCCAGCTCCCCTGCCCCTTCGTCCAGCAGACCGGACGCGAGGTTGACGAGCCCTGGCTTGCCCGCCGGATCACCGCTGGCGCCTCCTAAGAAGGTCGCCTGGATAGTGATGATGGGGTTTTTGTGGTCCTCGACCAGCCACGCCTTGATCCCGCTGGGGCTGGTCACCGGCGTGATCTCGAACGCGTTGGCGATCGGCGACCACAGCAACAGCGCGGCGAGCATGACGGCGAACCGGTGTGGGAGGCGGGTGACGCTCATGAGGGGGCTCATTTCGCGACCTTCGGCAACAATATACTGGTCACCGACTGGTCGATCTTGAAGGTTGCGCGGGCGGCCTTAATGACATCCTCGGCGGTAACCGCGGCGATTTTCTCGGGCCAAGATTCAATCTCCGCAATGCTCCGACCAGAGCTTAGCGCCGCGCCAATGATGCGGGCCGGTGCGGTAACGCTATCGCGGGCGAAGATCGCCGAACGGGTCAACCGCTTAATCGCGTCGGCAAGCTCCGGGGCGGTTACGCCGGTCTCCAGAAGGGCGTTGATCTCAGCGTCGATCGCCGCCTCGACGTCTTCGACGGTCCGACCCTGGACCGGGCTGGCGTAAAATCCGAAAGTCGAGGGGCCGATGTCATCACCGCCATACCAAGACCCGGCGGAGACCGCGATTTTTTGTGTCACGACCAGGGATCGATACAATCGGCTGGTGGTTCCGCCGCCGAGGATCTCGGTCAATATATCAAGGGCATTGACCTGAGCGGTCTCACCGTGTCCGTGGCTGGGCGCTAGGTATCGACGGCTGATCTGGGCCTGGCCAACCTGGGCGCTGGTCATTGACAGGCGGCGCGGCGCGACCTGTGGCGGTTCTTCGACCCGGTCCCGTTTGGCGATCGGCCGTTTCGATATCGGGCCATAATATTTCTCGGCGAGCGC
>JAQBUJ010000594.1 GCA_027623845.1 Pseudomonadota bacterium | reverse complement strand
GAACATCGAGGCGTCGTCAAACCCAAGCACCACATCTGGGAATACCGGACCAAAAGGGATAAGCCGCCGGAACAGAATTATGGATATTCAGAACCTTACCGTCCTACCTCGGCATAATCTGGACATCGGCATAATGCGCTTTATGCCGATGTCGGCATAAACCACACACCGGCTATGGCGCGCCGGGCAGTGCGCAGATCTGGATCCTGGCGCCGTTCAATCGCCAGCCGGCCAGTGTAGGCAATGGCGGCCATGTCGCCTTCCTGGCGCCGGACCGGGCCGCCGTCGACGCCTTCCATGCAGCGGCGTTGGCGCATGGCGGCGCCGATGAGGGGGCTCCCGGACCGCGGCCGCACTATCATCCCGGTTATTATGGCGCTTATGTTCGCGACCCCGACGGCAACAAGATCCAGGCCGTCTGTCACCGCCGCGAGCCGGCGCGCGAAGGGTGACCGGGAGCGAGAACAGCGCGGCCGGCCCGCTGATCCGCTCGGCCGAGGATGCCGACCGCGAGCGTCTGGCGGCAATCATGGACGCGACCTGGCAAGTTATTTGGGCGCCGTCCCTGCCCGCGCATACCGATCGGTTCTGGCGCGACAATAAGGTCGCCCGGATGTTCGTCGATCAAGTCTGGGCGTTTTGCCTGGTGGCGACGATTGACGGCGCCGTCGCCGGGTTCGCGCATCTGTCGGGCGACCAGGTCACCTCGCTGCATGTTGACCCGGCGGTCAAACGCCGGGGCGTTGGCCGCGCCCTGATGGCGGCGGCGGAGGCGCAGGTCCGCTCTCTTGGCTTTGCCCAGCTGCGGATCGAATCCGAGGTCTTTAACGCATCAGCCCATGCTTTCTACGCGGCGCTCGGCTACCGCGAGACCCGTCGCTTCGTCGACGATGTCGTCGGCCAGGACGTGGACTGCATCGAAATGACCAAAACGCTGGGATAGATCCGAGCGCGACCGGTTAAGATCAGGCCGCCGGTCCGGACCATTCACTGACCACGGTTTCCAGCGCCGGGCGATCCCGAGGCTTCGGCTCCTGGGTTGGCGTCCCGATATAGATGAAGCCGATAATGTCGACCGACGGCGCATGGCCGAGCATCGTTTTCACCTCGTCGTTGAAGGCCGGCCACTCGGTCAACCACTGCGCGCCAAAGCCAAGCGCGTGAGCCGCGTTCAAAATATTCATGCAAAGCGCGCCGCCGGACAGTCTCTGTTCCAGTTCCGGGATGGTGTGCGGCGCCTCGACTCGGGCGGTCACCACCAGCAGGACCGGGGTGCGGGCCGGTCGCTCACGCTCGAATTCAACCATTTTGGCATTGGCCCGTTCGCCATGCTCTTCCTGGTAAAGCTTGGCGTAGAGGTCGCCGAGAGCCGCTTGGCCGGCTTTATTGATCACCTGAATCCGCCAGGGCCCGATCTTGCCATGGTCAGGCACCCGCATTCCCGCTTCGAGGATTCGGTTCAGCGCGTCTTGGCTTGGCCCCGGCTCCGCCAACTGGCGCGCAAGGACCGAACGGCGGGTGGTCAACAGATCAATGGCCTCCACGAGCGGCCTCCTTTGCGAACGCATTGAATGATTGTCCCGAATTTAGGGGCTGGCGCGAAAAGATAAAGCTGAAATCGATTGCTCGGGTCCGGATTGGTGAATGATCAGGCCAATCGACCGGTCCTGAGCGCGAAATTAACGCAGCGCCCGGATCGCCCGCGCATCATTGTTGTCCGGTAAAACCTCCCCCGTCGTCCTGGCGAAAGGCAGGACCGACGCCTGAGGCCGTTCAGTGTAACCGATAGGCGAGGAATACGAGCAGTATGCGGTCATTTACCGCCATTCTCCACCATTTACACCACCGAGCCGCCTCAGGCTTCGGCCCTGCCGTTCGCCAGGGCGACGGATGAAATTTGGTGAAACGCGGGCGGTACCCGGGACGGCAAAATCAAATCTTGCCAGCGCCGCTCCACTTCTCGGTCCTGAGGTCTCCCCTCACGGAACTGGGGGCGCCAGGACGACGGGGGAGATTTTACCGGACAGCCGTGCGCGCGCCTCGGCACGCGCCGAGGTGACAACGCCTCCGGCATCGGCCACTGTTCCGGCCTGCAAGATTGAGCCATCGGAGCCGCCATGTCCGCCCCCTACACTGCCGACCCCGACCCCGATATCGCGCTGTATCGCCGGATGCGGCTGCTGCGCCGGTTCGAGGAGACCGCGGCCGATTTGGCGCGGTCTGGCGAGATCGTCAGCGCCGTGCACGAATATACCGGCCAGGAGGCGGTGGCCGTCGGGGTTTGTTCGGCGCTCGGGCCGGACGACGTGATCACCAGCACCCATCGCGGCCATGGCCATATCCTGGCCAAGGGCGGTGATCCGGCGCGCATGTTGGCGGAATTGCTCGGCCAGGAGAGCGGTTATAACAAGGGACGCGGCGGCTCGATGCATATCGCCGACCTTGACCTCGGGATTTTTGGCGCCAATGGCATTGTCGGGGCCGGGGCGCCGATGGCCTGCGGGGCGGCCTATATGTTCCAGATGCGCGGCGAGCCGACTGTTGCGGTGCCGTTTTTCGGCGATGGGGCGGTTAACCAGGGGGTGTTGCTGGAATCCTTCAACCTGGCCTCGATGATGACCCTGCCGGTGGTCTTCGTTTGCGAGAACAATGGATACGCGGTGACCACACCGATCGGTGCGGTGATGAAGGGCGAGATTCATGCCCGAGCCGCCGGGTTTGGGCTGGCGGCGGCGGTTGTCGACGGGATGAATGTCCGGGCCGTGCGGGACGCCGCCATGCGGGCGGTGGCGCGGGCGCGCGGCGGCGGCGGGCCAAGCTTTCTGGAATGCGATACCC
>JAQBUJ010000593.1 GCA_027623845.1 Pseudomonadota bacterium | reverse complement strand
TACCGTCACCGATAATTTTCGCGTCATCTCGCACCAGGGCTTTCGGGTTCTGGAGTGACCCTGGTATACTCGAATTTCTCGCCACGACCTTGGGAGCGATGTTCCATATGAGGAATGTCGGATCAGGCCTGTTGCTATCGCCTCCGGTTGGTCCAAGCATTAGGGTCACGTCATTCGCTGGCAGTCAGTTTTGGAGTCCCCATGCACGACGCTTTCACTCTGCGATCCATCGCCACAAACGGCATTACCCTGCGCGCCGCGGTCGAAGGGGAGGGTCCACTGGTCATCATGGTGCATGGCTGGCCGGAGCTTTGGTATTCCTGGCGCCATCAGATCGAACCCATCGCGGCGGCGGGCTTCACGGTCTGCGCCATCGACGTTCGCGGCTATGGTGGCAGCGATAAGCCACACGCGGTCGAGGCCTATGACATGGCGACGATCATGGCGGACCTGGTCGGCGTCATCGATGGATTCGGCCAAGAGAAAGCCATTCTGATTGGCCATGACTGGGGCGCGCCGATCGTCTGGAACACCGCCGCCCTGCACCCCGAGCGTATTGCCGCCGTTGCCGGATTGAGCGTGCCTTACCGGCCCCGCGCCTCGGTCTCGAATATCGCGCTCTGGCAAAAATTGTATGGCGATCAGGGCAAGTTCTTCTACCAACTCTATTTTCAACAAGAGGGCGTGGTCGAAGCCGAGGTCGAGGCTGACATGCGCACGGCGCTGCGCAAGATCTATTACTCGATTTCCGGCGACGCGCCGTCGCTTGGTCCCACCTGGCTGGAGCGGCCGGTGGGCGGCGGTTTGCTGGATGGGATGACCGACCCTGATCCGTTCCCGAGCTGGATGACCCCGTCAGACCTCGACTATTTCGTCGAAAACTTCGAAGCAAGCGGCTTTCGCGGCCCGGTCAACCGCTACCGCTGCCAGGACCGGGATTTCGCCAATCTGCCGGAGATGGGTATCGCGCCGGTCCACCAGCCAAGTGCCTTTATCGCCGGGTCTAAAGACGTGGTCCGCCATTTTGTGCCGGGTCGGGACGGCTTTGCCGCCGTGGATCAGCTATGCCTCGACCTCCGCGTCAACCGGATCATCGAGGGTCCGGGGCATTGGGTGCAACAGGAAGCGCCGGATCAGGTCAATGAGGCATTGCTCGAGTTTCTGGCGACATTGCGGGGGTAGTATCGTTTTCGAGTGGTTTCATCCGCGCCGTTATACAGGACTTATCGTTGGCGATTGAGGTGGTCACGACCGAGGGCAAGATCGATATCCCGCTGATCCGCCCGATCGCGCGGATGCGGTATCACGACTTCACATCGGTAACCAAGGTCATCGAGTCGAAGGTCCCCAGCGCCTCGGCGATGCCGGGCCCGCCCCCATTCCCGGGCGCGGGAATGGGGGCGTCGGGGCATGAGGCAACGCCGCGTCAGCCTACGCGCGCGAGAAACTCCCGCGCGAGCGCGTTGAACCGCTCCGGGTGCTCCAAGGTCGCCAGATGCCGGGCCGGCTCCAGCCAATGCAACGCGGCGCCGGGAATGCTGGCGGCCATTTTTTTAGAGATCTCGGTCGGCGCGCCCGGGTCGTCGGGGGTCGCAACCACCATTGTCGGCACCTTAATACCCGGCAGCCGCGCCACCGTATCCAGGCCGCACATGGCCTCGATCACGGAGCCGAAACTGGCCGGCTTGAAGCGCCGGAAAGTCTCGGCCATGTAGCGGTAGCCGGGCACCTGGCGATCGGCGGCGTCTTGGGTGAACCAGCGGTCCATCAGTACCGCGTGCACCGCCTCGATCCCACCGTCCAGCGCCTTGTCGGCGCGTTCGCGCCACAGCACCCGTTGCGCGTCCGTGTACAGGCAGGTCGTGTTGACCAACATCAGCGAGGCGATGCGACGGGGATGTTCGATGGCCAGGGTCTGGGCGATCATTCCACCCATCGACACGCCGCAGAAATGCACCCGCTCGATTGCCAATGCATCCAACAGACCAACAATGTCGGCGGCGATCATGGAAAGCGTGTACGGGCCCGGCGGCGCATCGCTCAGACCATGGCCTCTGGTATCGTAACGCAGCACCCGAAATCCTTCGAAAGCGCCCATATGATGGTCCCAATAGCGATGGTCGGCGCCAAAACAATGGTTGAGACAGACTACCGGTGCGTCCTCGGGACCACTCAAGTCGTAAAACATCTCGATCGCGCCGGTATTGACCTGTCCGGTTGCCATGATCCCGTTCCTCGCCTAGTTTCCGCCGTCTCGTTTACGTTCTAACAAGCATGGCCGCCATGAGCCAGATCGCCGAAGTCAACCGCTGTTTCGTTCTGAAGTCGCGCCCGGTCGATTTACCGAGCGACGAGAACTTCTCCATCGAAACGAGCCTTGTCACGCCGCCGGTCGACGGCCAAGTCCTGGTCAAGGTTCTCATCGCCGCGCTATCGCCTTGGCAGAACCAGCGGTTGAAGGACTTCAAGAACTACACCAAGCCTTTCGAGATCGGAGAGCTGATCGACTGCGATGTCCTGGGTCAGGTGATCGCAGGCGAGGTCGGGACATTGAAGCCGGGCCAACTGGTCACCGGCAGGCTTGGTTGGCGGGAATTCGCGCTTGCCGCGCCGGACCAACTGCAGGCGGTCACCGACGAGTTTCCCGACACAACATGGCTGACGGCGTTGAGCTCGCCAGGTCTTACCGCCTATTGCGGAATGGATCTTTTCGCCAGGCCAATGCCCGGCCAGACGATGGTCGTCACCTCCGCCGCCGGTTCGGTTGGCGGCTACGCCGTGCAGCTCGGCAAACTGGCGGGGATGCGGGTGGTCGGGATCGCCGGCGGCGCGGCCAAAG
>JAQBUJ010000592.1 GCA_027623845.1 Pseudomonadota bacterium | reverse complement strand
CAACCGGGTGACCTTGATGCGGCGGCCCTCCGGATCCATTTCATCAAGCCGTAGATTCACCGGTCCGCTGAGGGGAAAGCAGGCCTTGACCACATTATCGGGAAGGTTCCGCGCAGCCCATGCACTGCGCTTCAGACCGACCAGCGCGGCCAGGTGCCCACCCGCCGAATGGCCCCCGACAAATAGGCGTTCCGGGCTACCGCCATATCCGGCGATGTTGTGAAAAAGCCAGGCCAGTGCGTCGACGCAATCATCGAAGGGTTGGGGGTGTTTGGCCTCAGGCGCGAGGCGGTAATTCGCGGACACGAAAATCGCCGGCAGGTCAGTGAGTACCGGCGCCATAAAACCAAGCCATTCTTTGAACCCGTGACGCCACGCGCCGCCATGAAAGAACAGTAATACCGGCAAGCCGCTAAGCGTTTTGTCCTCCGGCAGGAAGATATCGAGTTTGTGATAGAAGTCGTTGCCATAGGGCACGTCAATAACGCATCGGCTTTGCTCGACCACCGGGCGAGATCTCGCGATGCAGCCATCGGAATATTCCTGCGCGCCGGGCAGCATTAACTCGCCGCGATCGGGCATGTTGTCGAACGACATCGCGCGTACCCTTCCCTATGCCGCTCGCGGCGGTGGATTGGTCATCCACGCACGTATCTTCTGGATATACAGACAGTCGCGATCCTTACACGCCGCATTTGCCTCGAAATGATCGACGCCGGGCAGTATTCCGGTTTCCAGATGTCCAGGTGCCTTTTCCAATCCCGTGATCATGTTCGCTGCATCGGCCTTGATATCGTCGGTATCGTGTTCGCCCCACGAAATGAAGAACGGCACAACATTGCCCGCGGTATGTTCGACAGGGCTGGCGTCGAGATCGTCGCCTCGGTTTTCGAGCAGGATCAGCGACACGGTCTCGCGCGTTCCGCCGGGCTCGACATTGGCAAGACGCACGTCAAACACAGCACTCATCGGCAGGCACGCGGTAATCACATCTTCAGGTAGCCCGCGGGCAGTCAATAAATGCGGCTTGAGTGTCAGAAGCGATGTGAGATGCCCTCCGGCCGAATGGCCACCGACAAATATACGATCGCGATCGCCACCATATTTCTTGATGTTGTTGTAGACCCACGCGACGGCGTCGGCGACGTCATTGATCTGGGCCGGCCACTTCGATTCCGGTGAAAGGCGGTAATTACCCGAAATAAAGATCGCCGGCAGGTCGGTAATATTGGGCGCGATGAAGCCTTCCCATTCTTTGAAGCCATGGCGCCAGGCGCCGCCGTGAAAATACATGAACACAGGAAGTCCGCTAAGGTCTTCTTCCTCGGGCAGGAAAATATCGATTTTGTGATAAAAATCGTCGCCATAAGGGACGTCTAGGTCGGCGCGCAAACTCGGTACGATCTGCTTGGAAAGTTTGAGCATCCCTCCGGTCGTTTCCATGGCGCCAGGCAGGATCAATTGCCCGCGATCGGGCATGTCATCAAACGACATTCTCAGGTCTCCCTATTTTTCTCGGCACGGTGCGTTAGCTCGGCCCATTTGCCAGCCAGTCGCGCACTTTTTGAACCCACAGAAAATCTTCCTTTTCGCAACCCTTGTGAGTCTCGAAATGGGTGAAACCCTCGAACACGTGATGTTCGAAAATGCAATCTTCCTTCTGCATGCGTTCCACCATCAATTGGTTATGCGTCGGAAGTTCAGCCAAATCTTCGGAACCCCAAGCCAGGAAGAACGGCACCTTGTTGCCCGCGACCTGCTCAGTCGCGCTCGCTTCATGATCCTGATCATCGCTTTTCAAGAACAGTTTGACCAACCGTTCGCGCCGGCCACCTGGTTCGCACTGACTCAGGCGAAGATCCAACGGGGCGCTAAGCGGGAAACACCCCTTTATGGTGTCTTTGGGAATGAGATTCGCCAGGATCAAATCAGGCCGCAATGCAGCAAGCGCCGCCAGGTGTCCCCCAGCGGAGTGGCCCCCGAGGAAGATCCGCCGTTTGTCGCCGCCATACGGCATGATGTTGCGGTAGACCCAAACCACAGCATCGATCACGTCCTGCAGGGAGTCTGGATATTTCGTGTCGGGCGCAAGGCGATAATTTGGCGAGACCAGGATCGCGGGGAGACTGGTTATCGGCGGTGCCATAAATCCCTGCCATTCTTTGAAGCCGTGCCGCCAGGCGCCGCCATGCAGGAATATAAGAACCGGTAGCTCGGTCAGCCTCTCGTCATCCGGCAGGAATATGTCGAGCTTTTGGTAGAAGTCATCGCCATACGGAATATCGAGTGCGGTACGGGATGAGGCGACAACTTTCTTGGATCTTTCAATCGCCCAATCCGAGTATGGCGGTCCGTCGGCTAGCGACATTTGCCCGAGATCGGGCATGTCGTCGAATGACATGGATGCTCCCCCTGATGTTGTGTCGATATGTACCGGCTTAACGGCGCACAAATCTAGAGGACGTGTAAGGTCTCCGCAATCAAAGCGGTGGGTTGCCAGCCCCGTACCGAACCCGCAATATCGTCGATAATTACAATGGGGGAGTTATGCAGCTTCGCAAACTCGGCAACAGCGATCTCGGCGTTTCGAGCCAGGGGCTCGGATGCAGGGAGATTGCCGGCGGGTATGGTGCACGCGATGGTCGCAAAGCGATTGCCGTGCTGGATCGCGCGCTCGAACTTGGCATCAAATTTCTCGACAGCGCCGAGGTCTATGGTGCCGGCGAAACGAAGAATTCCTTGGCCGATGGAAGCCGGAATCTTCGATGGCGCGGATTCACCTCTGATGCGGCGCACAAGGCTTGGCACCACCGATATCGAGGTCTCGGTTCAGGGACTTGGCTGTA
>JAQBUJ010000591.1 GCA_027623845.1 Pseudomonadota bacterium | reverse complement strand
AACATCGCCAGCGGCGCAAGCCTCGCGAATTTTAAAATTCCCGCTTCCAAGGACTGGGCGATCCAAGCACGGGTTAATCTGGAGACCATGCAGGCCGATGGATCCGCCAAGCCCGGCGGCGGCAGGCTGAGCGTGTTCGAACCACCAGCCGGACCGGGCGTGCGGGTCGATCACTTCGGATATGCCGGATACCAGACCAGCCCCCGCTACGACTCGATGCTGGCCAAGGTGATTGTGCACGCTGCGGGTGGCGATATTGCAATGGCGGCGGCGAAGACCGCACGAGCGCTGGCCGAATTCCGGCTTGAGGGCGCGGCTGCCAATATTGACTTCCTGCAAGCTTTGTTAAGCCGGCAAGAATGGACCAATTACGCCTTTGATACAGATTTCGTCGAGCGACAGGCCGCCCCGATCCTGGCCGCCGCCGCCGAGGCCCCACGGCGTCATTTTCAGTCCGCGCCGCCGCAAGGCGACGCCCGGGCCCAGCTTGCCGGTGCGCGGATAGACACCGCCGATCCACTGGCGGTGCTGCAGCACGGCCTCACGGGTGAAAGCCGCGCCGAAATTGGCTCGCCCGAAAGCGCCGGCGACAGCGGGGGCGATATCAGCGGCCATGTCCTGCGCGCGCCGATGCCCGGCGGGATCATCAGTCTCGACGTTGCGCCGGGCGACGCGGTCTGGGTCGGTCGGGTGTTGCTGATCATGGATTCGATGAAGATGGAGCATAAGATCAGTGCCGAGGTCAGCGGCATCGTGCGCCGGATCGACGTCGCGCCCGGCGACACGGTTTTCGAAGACAGCCCCTTGCTGGTCATCGAGGAAGAAGATGTCGCGGCCACCGACGCGGATCAGAGTGACGACATCGATCTCGACGCGATCAGGCCGGACTTGGCCGAGATAGAGGAGCGGCGCGCCCTCGGCCGGGATGTCAACCGGCCCGAGGCGGTGGCCAAGCGACGCAAGACCCAATCGCGAACCGCCCGCGAAAATGTCGAGGATCTGGTCGACCCCGACAGTTTCATCGAATACGGGCCGATGGTGATCGCCGCTCGCCGATCCCGCACGCCGATCGACGAACTGATCCATCGGACACCCCATGACGGCATGGTCGGCGGCATCGGCCAGGTCAACGGCGCGCTGCTGCCGGATGCCGACACACGCTGCATGGTGATTTCATACGATTACATGGTCCTGGCCGGGACCCAGGGTAAGAAGAACCATCAAAAGAAGGACCGGCTGTTCCGGCTCGCCGAGCAATACCGCTTGCCGGTTGTCTTTTTTGCCGAGGGCGGCGGCGGGCGGCCCGGTGACACCGACGGGGAATATGCCGGCAATCTGCAAACGCCGGCCTTCCATCTGTTTGGCAAGCTCAGCGGCAACGCGCCGATGGTCGGCATCGCATCCGGGCGCTGCTTCGCCGGCAATGCAGTGATTCTCGGTTGCTGTGATGTGACCATCGCCACGGAAAACGCTACCATCGGCATGGGCGGTCCGGCGATGATCGAGGGCGGCGGCCTTGGCGTGTTTCGCCCCGAGGAGGTCGGCCCATCCGAGGTAATGCGGAAGAACGGCGTCATCGACATCGCAGTGAAGGACGAGGCCGAGGCGGTGGCCGCCGCGAAGAAATACCTCGGCTATTTCCAGGGCCCGCTGGCCAACTGGACGGCGGCGGATCAGCGCCTGCTGCGCCAGGTGGTGCCGGAGAACCGGCTCCGCGTCTATGAGGTGCGCCGGGCGATCGAGTTGATCGCCGACACCGGTTCGGTCCTGGAGCTGCGCCGTGATTTCGGGCTGGGAATAATCACCGCGCTGGCTCGGGTCGAGGGACGGTCGATCGGCGTCATCGCCAACAACCCCAAACATATCGGCGGCGCCATCGATTCAGACGCGGCGGATAAGGCCGCGCGCTTCATGCAGCTTTGCGACGCCTATGACATCCCGATCCTTTCGCTGTGCGACACCCCCGGCAACATGGTCGGCCCGGAGGCGGAGAAGACCGCTCTGGTCCGCCATTGCTGCCGCCTCTACGTGATCGGCGCCAATGTCACGGTGCCGATCTTCACCGTGGTGCTGCGAAAAGCCTATGGTCTGGGCGCCCAGGCCATGGCCGGCGGCGGGTTTCATGCGCCGTTCTTCGCGGTCTCCTGGCCGACCGGCGAGTATGGGGGCATGGGTCTGGAGGGAGCGGTCAAACTTGGGTTCCGCGATGTGCTGTCGGCGATCGAGGATCTCGACGAGCGCCGCCAAACCTATGAGCGGATGGTCGCCGAAGCCTATGCCAGAGGCAAGGCGCTCAACACCGCCTCGCTGTTCGAGATTGATGACGTCATCGACCCGGCGGACACCAGACGCTGGATCATCGGCGGCCTGATGGCGATGCCGCCAAAGCCTATTCGCACCGAAAAGAAGCGACCGTGGGTGGATACGTGGTAAGCGGCTCCCCGCCTTTACACCGCATCGGTTAAGGGCGCGGTTATGAATCGGAAAGCCGAGCCGATGTCACCAACCGGCCGCAGCAAGGCCTTCGGCGCCGACCGCCTCACACATCCAGCAACGACGGGATTGTCGATGCACTGGAGCGGTGAGAGGGAATAGTGCACGACGAAGGATAAGAGCGTCTGTGTTTCACCTCTCGTCCACAAATGCCCCATTCGCGCTATTCCAGAACATCTGTGGGTAGTGGTTTTGGGCGTCGGCAGTTTGAATTTTGACGTCGCCGCGCGTGAGCAACCGCTGCCGATTGCAAATATCGGCAATTTTGTTCATCGGCTTTTTTACTATATACCCCGACTCTCCGCGGACCCGAAAAAGGCTGGTATTTTCGCTGAAGAGGGATTCTTATCGGG
>JAQBUJ010000590.1 GCA_027623845.1 Pseudomonadota bacterium | reverse complement strand
GCCGTGCGCTCAAAACTGTTGTCCTTGCGCGAGGAGGATTTCGCCCTCGCCGCGCAATTGATGGGCGCCAAGCCAAAGCGGATCATCGGTCGGCATCTGCTGCCGAGCTTCATGAGCCATTTGATCGCGTCGGCCACCCTGTCGATCCCCTCGATGATCCTCGGCGAGACCGCGCTCAGCTTCCTTGGTCTCGGCCTACGCCCACCGATCACCTCTTGGGGGGTGCTGTTGACCGAGGCGCAGAACATCAACGCGGTGGAACTTTATCCCTGGATCATGACGCCGGTGATTCCGGTGATCATCATCGTCCTGGCGTTCAACTTCTTCGGCGATGGATTAAGGGACGCGGCGGATCCGTATCGCTAGGGCGGCATCAATTGGGGGTCTATCAATAAAGCCCAACTTCCCGCGCCTTCATCACCAGAAGCGCCAACACCCGGTCGATGGTCGGGGTCTGCAGCCCGGCCTCGGCGGCGAACCGGCTGACGATGGTGCCGATGCTATCGATTTCCATCGGTCGTTGGGCGTCCCAGTCCTGTAACATTGAGGGACGGTGAACGGTGCGGTACTTGCCTTCGAGCAAGAGCGGCCAGTCGAGCGTCAACTCTATGCCATGCGCCGCCGCGACGGCGGCCGCTTCGACGATCATTTCTCTGGACATCGCGGTCACCAGTTGGTCCTCGGCCAGGGCTGTCTCCGGCGCCCCCGTGAGCACCGCCAGGGGAGAGCGCGACAGGTTCACCACCAGCTTGGTCCAAATTACTTGGCGAATTTCAGGGGTTACCGGGCTGTCCATCCCCGATTCGTTCAAAACTCTGGAGAGCGCGAACACGCGTTCGCTGGCCGAGCCATCCGGTTCTCCAAGGGTAAAAATACCCTTACTCGGGCGATTGCTGATCACGATGCCGGGCGCCGATATCCGAGCCGGGCAATCAACCACACAGCCGATCGCCCGCGCCTCGCCAACCACCCGGCGCAGACTGCCGGTGGGATCGAGCAATGCGGCGGCGATGGTTGGCGGGGCGTCTCGGCCATGGTCGTACCACCAGGGCAATCCGTTCATCGCGAAAACCACCGGGGTTTCAGCGCCAAGCAACGGCCCGATACTCTCGCCCACCGCCGACAGAGCCGGCCCCTTCACCGTCACGAAGACCGCGTCGACCGGGCCAATCTGGCGCGGATCCTCGGCGCAATCTGGACGGGTGGTGAACCGCCCGTCGCCATGATGCAGGGTCAATCCTTTGGCCCGCAGCGCATCGAGATGACCGCCCCGGGCGATAAGCGAAACGTCATGGCCCGCCTTGGCCAGATAGGCGCCAAGAAAGCCGCCGATCGCGCCGGCGCCGTAGATACAGATTTTCATGAACAGCGCTTTCGATTCCAGAGCCGATAAAGCATGGGGAATTTAACCGCCATTTGGCGCAGGTCACGCAAAATCACACCACCCCCAGACAGTTTTCAGTATCGGTGGCATGCTCCAGAATGCAGCCGCCATCACAACCACCGCGAGATTTCATGCCCGCCGACCGCCGCGCCCTGTCCCTTGCCCTGATTATCGTCTGCCAGGTCATGGCGATGGCGCTCTGGTTCTCGGCGACCGCGGTGGTGCCGGCGCTGAAGGCCGAGGGCGGGCTGGATGATTTTACCGCTGGCCTGTTCACCAGCGCGGTTCAGGCCGGATTCGTCCTCGGAACGCTCTGTTTCGCCCTGTTCGGTATCGCCGACCGGTTTGACCCAAGGCGCATCTTCCTGGTCTCGGCGGAGGTCGCCGCCCTCGCCAATCTTGCCATTTTGGCGCTTGATCCCGCCGGACCGGCGGCAATCGCCTTGCGCCTGGCCACCGGGTTTTGCATGGCTGGAATCTACCCGATCGGGATGAAATTGGCGGCGGGCTGGGCGCGCGGCAATGTCGGATTATTGGTTGGCGCGCTGGTCGGCGCTTTGACTTTGGGGTCGGCCAGCCCGCATTTATTCCAGTTCGTTGGCGGTATCGATTGGCGCTTTACCCTGACGATCGCCTCGATCTCGGCGGCCCTGGCGGGGGTTTTGATCTTGGCCGCATCGGAAGGCCCGACGGCCAAACGCGCCGCCAGTTTCAAGATCGGTGATGTGAAAGCCTATTGGACCAACCGCGGAATCCGCTTCGCCAATCTCGGTTACCTCGGCCATATGTGGGAGCTTTACGCCATGTGGGCCTGGATCGGGTTCTATTTCTCGCTGGAATTCGCCCGAGACACCGTGGGTGAAGACGCCGGCTCCATCGCCGCGCTTGCGACTTTCGCCGTGGTTGCCTCGGGAGCCTTCGGCGCGGTTATCGCCGGCTGGGCCGCCGACCGGGTTGGCCGCACCGCCGTCACCAGCGCCTGTATGGCCGCAAGTGGGTTATGCGCGCTGGGCATTGGTTTCGCGGCTGAGCTCGGACCCTGGTGGCTGGCTGTCGTAGCGCTGGTTTGGGGGCTGACCATCGTTTCGGATTCCGCGCAATTTTCCGCCAGCGTGACCGAGTTGGCCGAGCCGGACCGGATCGGCACCATGCTGACCCTGCAAACCTGTGTCGGCTTTTTGCTGACCTTGGCGACCATCCAGGTGGTGCCCTGGTTCGCCGAACAGCTCGGCTGGCGTCATGCCTTCGCCCCCCTGGCGATCGGCCCGTTCCTCGGCGTGCTGGCCATGCTGCATTTGCGCCGCTTACCGGAGGCCTTGAAGTTGGCTGGCGGCCGGCGATAATCCAGACCTTGCACGACACCCGCCATCACCGCAAAATCGCATCAACCTACTTTCAACCCGCATTTCCCAGGTGAACCGTTCATTTGACGCCAGCACTGCGCGATTATGGTATACATATCA
>JAQBUJ010000589.1 GCA_027623845.1 Pseudomonadota bacterium | reverse complement strand
CTCGGCTTCCGGCTCGGCCTCGGCTTCTGCCTCTTCGGCGGCTTCCGGTTCCCCTTCCGCCTCGTCGCCATCCTCGGAAATAATGCGTCGAATAGACGCAAGTATCTCCTCCATTGACGGTTCTTGTGCGGTGTCGGTCATCGCCCTGGCCCCAGGCCTACAAAGTCACTGTGGAGAATATCTTACAAGTCCGCCAAGCACCAGAACGCCCATGACGAAGAGGAGCGACGCCCTGGTTCACGGCTGCCCGGGCGAGACGTCGGTCCCGAAATATCTGTCCTCGGCGTCGACGAAATGGCGGTCATAGTCAAACACCTCGACCGGCAGGCCCAATGACGCTGCGGTCAGTCGGCCAAGCGCCAGCAATAACTGATAGGATGCAACGAAAGAATCCCGCTCCGCCCGGACCAAACCGACTTGCGCGTCGAGCATTTCCTGTTCCGCGTCCAACACGTCAAGCACCGTGCGTGCGCCAACCGTCGCCTCCTGCTCAACCCCTTCCAGCGCAATCTGCGCAGAAGCGACTTCGGCGGATAGCGAGGTCGCTCGTGCGACTGCAGTCGTCCACGCCTCATAGGCCCTGGCCGATGTATCAACCACTTCGCGGCGCGAGGATTCGACAAGGATTCTCCGGCGATTCGCTTCTTCCTTAGCCGACCGGACCCGTGCCGAAACTGCGCCGGCTTGATACAGTGGGATGTTGATTTGGGCCTCTAAGGTCACTGACGTATTCTCATTATCCGACCCGCCGGTGTCCTGTGAATGCGAGGCCTGAGCGACCACGTTGACCGTTGGCAGCAACTCGCCCTGGACCACGGCGATCTGTTCGATGGCGCTCACTTCCTCGAACTTGGCGGTCACCAGGGAGAAGTTATTGCCGGTCGCGATCTCGACGCTCTCTTCCAAACTTTGCGGCAGTTCTTTCGGCATGCTCGGTAGGACCAAATTGCTCGGCACGATGCCGACGATCCGCTCGAACACAGCGCGCCGGGAAACCAGATTTCCCTCGGCCTGGGTACGATCCGCCTGGGCCCGGGCAACCCGCGACTCGGCCTGTGCGACATCGGTCCGAGTCACCTCACCCACCGCGAATCGGTCACGTGTCGCCTCGAGTTGTTTCTGCAGACGGGACAAATTGTTGATCTGCAGACGCAGCACCGAGCCATCGCGCATCGTGTCGACATAGGCGGTCGCGGCGTTCAACAAAACATTTTGCTCGACCGAGAACATCCGCGATCGCTCGGCCTGCACATTACTCGTGGCCCGGCGTACCGATGCGGCGGTGCGACCGCCCCGATAGAGTGGCTGGTTGATCGAAACAATCGCGGTGCGAGGGATTGAACTGCTGCTGATGTTGCTGGTTGTCGATGTTCCCGAGGTGCTGTCGACATAAGTGCCGCCAAGCGTCAGGGTTGAGCTGACGGTCGGCCTCCAACCCGATTTGGCTTGCGGTACGCCCTCGTCGACCACCCGCAGGTTGGCCCGCGACGCTCGCAGATCCGGGTTGTTCGTATAGGCAAGCGCCAGAGCTTCCTCCATCGTTTGCGCGCTGGCGCCCGTTGCCGCAAATACCGTGCAACCCAAGCCCAGCAATCCCACCAGAAAGCCGCCTCGCCGCCCCGTCGATCGTTCAACACGCGTTTGCATGATTAGTCTGTCCTCAAACACCTGAATTTCGGTGTGGTGATGAATGCGCTCTTTTCGACCGAGAGACGGATTGCGCTCAGGAAAGAATTCCCCGAGAAAAAATACCCTGGGAAAGGATATCCAGGGAACGATCGCAAACACTCTCTCAAAACACGAATCCCGGTTCCTTGGCGAAGCCCGGCAACAAGGGCGTACCAGCGTCGAACACGATCCGGCGCGCGGTACGACCGCCAGCTTTTTCGAAACTGACGGCGCGCCCGATCCGACCGTCTTTATCATAGAGGACGGTCAGCAGCCTTCCAGTATCGCTCAATTGATCCAACAGAGCCTGGGGAACATGTTCAACGCCGCCGGCAATCAAAATCAAGCTATACGGTTGTTGCTTTGGATAGCCATCCGGCAGTTGCCCTTTGATCACCGCGGCATTGTCGATTTCCAGCTCCGCCAAATGCTGATTACCGGCATCGACCATCGCTTGGTCCGTCTCAACGGCGACCACCGTGGAGACCAGCCGCGAGAGGATCGCGGTCGTGTACCCGGTGCAGCAGCCGATATCGAGGGCGATGTCTGTCGCGTCCGGCTGGGCGTCCTGCAGCAGGCGCGCCAGGATCATCGGCTCGATGAGATAGCGCCCGTCGCCGAGATGCAGATCCTCATCGGCATAGGCAATGCCTTTCAGGGCGTGCGGCACGAACCGCTCGCGTGGCACCTGTTCGAACGCGTCCAGGATCCGGGGGTCCGTGACCCGGTTCGGACGAATCTGATTCTCGATCATATTGTGACGCGCAGCTGCGTAATCGCTCATCATCCGCCATTCCCAATTGCTGGCCCGGATTGCTGGCCCTAATTATCGGCCCCAATTTCCGGTCCGTCCGCCGACGTATAGCGGACACCCGGTTATACTCAGGCAAACCGCCGAACTCAATGCGTTGGAACGCCTCAGCTTAAGGTTCTTTGCAATGACCGCCAGAGGTTGCGATTTGCAGCACTGATTTCCAGCGCCGGAAAGCCGGTCATCCAGACAAGGTCAGCCGCCTAACGGCTCCCCGGCGCGGCCTGATCTTCAGTGTGATCTTGCGCCGCCGCACGGCGCGGGGCAAGCGGCGCGGCGTCAAGCGGGCGGTGATCATCTTGACCCGCATTTCCCAGGTGAACCGTTCATTTGACGCCAGCACTGCGCGATTATGGTATACATATCAGTA
>JAQBUJ010000588.1 GCA_027623845.1 Pseudomonadota bacterium | reverse complement strand
TCAGCTTGGGCAGGACGTTGCGCGCCGGCATGGTGAAAAACTCGCCCTCAAAACCGGGATACGGGTCCATCACCATCATATTGGCGGTCTGCTCGGTGCATTCCTGCCACATCGCCTTCTTTTGATCGGGGTCGACGCCGTACCCCTCCAACTCCATGCGCGACGCGCTTTCGCCGGTGCCATAGTCGACCCGGCCATTGGAGATCAGATCCAGGGTGCCGATCCGCTCAGCCACCCGGGCCGGCTGATTGTATCCGGGCGGTGAAAGCACAACCGCATGACCCAGCCGGATTTGCTTGGTATTGCGGGCGCAGCAGCCGAGAAACACCTCCGGCGCCGAGGAATGCGAATACTCCTCAAGGAAGTGATGTTCGTTGGCCCAGACATAGTCAAAGCCAAGCTTGTCGGCGAGTTCGATCTCGTCGATCGCCTCATGTATCTGTTGATGATCGCCGCCCTCGGTCCAGGGACGCGGAAGCTGCATTTCGTAAAGCAGGCCAAACTTCATGGGGACCATCCTCCCGGAAAATAACGCTCGTGATGTTAAAATTCTTGGACGGAATATGACTCTTTTGCAGCGTCAGGCGCAAGGCGATCCGGCCATTCACCCGTTATGTGGGATCAGCAAGCGACGCCAATTCTAGCCGCGATTTCAAGACCGCGGCGACGCCAGATAGCCCGCTGTCGCCGCGGTCCCGGTGATCACCATGCCCCAGGCCATGTCGACCAGCGATACCGGCAGCGACCACCCCACCAGGGTCGCCAGGTTGGTCATGTCATAGGTCGCATAGGCCAGCAATCCAAGCAGCGCCCCGCGCCTGGCCGCCGCACGCCAACTGCCCTCGCGCAATGCCGGAAGCACGGCGAAATACACCACGCCCGCCACATAGCCGACATAGAACACCACCGCCGCCGGCCAGTTCGGGTCCGGACGCAACAGCCCGCCCAGCTGATCGAAATAGAAATCGGTCGCCACCGTACCGAGCCATACCGCATCCATCACGCAGAACGCGGCGAAGGCGCCGATATAGGCTCGAAGCAAAATCGAAACGCTCATTCCACCTCCTATCCGCGCCGGGCCGCGATGGCGGTCATCCGGTCGCCCTTATGGTAATCCGGCAGCGCCGCCCAATCACCGGCATATTCCGGCCAGGGATAAAACGCCGTCTCGTATCCCGCCCCGTCCAGCATCATCACCAAGGCCGCCGGCGATGGCCGGCCGACCGGGACCGCCGCACGGCCCGTGCCCATGTAGTCGATCGAACGCCGGGAATCGGCGGTCTCCTCGGTGTTCATCAGGATGATCGGTCGGTCATCCTGGGTGACCGCGGTATCAATCACGATATGCCGCGCGCCAAGCCGGGCGAACTGGGCGATCAGTTCCATATGGTGGGCGGTGTGATAGAAAAAACCAAGGCAAAGGACGACATCGACACTATCGGCCTCGGCCTCGCGCAGATAAGCATTGGCGTCGTTCTCCTGGAAGACATAGCGGCCCGCCTCCACACCGTAGTGGGAGAAGCTCGCTTCGGCCTTTTCGATCAGGCTGGCGCGGGCCTCGACGCCGGTCACATGGGCGGCGCCGGCGTCCAAGGCCGCCAGCGACCAGCGACCGTCATGACTGCCAAGATCAAGCACCCGGGCCGCGGCGAAGATATCGCGCCGGTGCTCGATGATCGCCCCATACCGTCCGATCAAGCGGTTCGGATCGGGGTTGGTCTCGCCGGTGTCGAAAAACCTGGGGTGGCGCTGGAAAAAGTCACTCATCTGGGTATCCCATCAGCCCCGGTCCTGCTCGACGCTGACCCGTATATCGAAATCGACCACGCCGTTCAGGGTATCGTCGCCATCGGGCGCGACCTGAAACATGAAGGCGTCCATGATCCGGTGCAAGGAACGCCGATCACCGTCAACCAGACTGCTGACCCCGGCATTCATGAAATAGGTTCCGACCGTCAACGCGCAATCGAACTCATAGCGCAGGGTGACGGTGGCGCCGGCGGCATAGTCGGGAAAGCGCTCGCGGCGGCTGAACGACGCCCGCCCGCCAAGCTCCAGGCCGGTCTGGGTCTTGATCAGCATGCCGAACAGCACCCCCTCGGCGTCCACATCAAAACTCACGTCATAGGCAAAGACATAACGCCGGCCCCGCAGCAGCACGTTGAGCGGCTGGCCTTCCAAGGTCTCGACCCGGACCGTGTGAATGCGCGCACCGGCCGGCGTGTACTCAACCCGGCTCTGGCTGAGCAGTTCCGGCACGTTGCTCTCCAGCGCCTGATCTTCGGAAAAGTCGTTTTCCACGATCTCGGCACGCACCACGTCGCGGTCCGGGCCCAGCGCGTGGTTCAGCCGCCGGTACTGGGCGATCACTCCCTTAGGCGGGCCGTCGGCGATGATCTCGCCCCGGTCGAGCAGCACCGCCCGATCGCAGAGTTGGGTAATCATCCCGGCGGCATGGCTGACGAACAGGATGGTGGCGCCGCGCTTCTGCATCTCCTCGATCCGGGCAAAGCACTTGCGTTGGAACGCCTCGTCGCCGACCGCCAGGGCCTCATCGACGATCAGGATGTCTGGATCGACGCAGACCGCCACCGAAAAGGCGAGGCGCACGAACATACCGCTGGAATAGGTCTCGACCGGCCGTTCCATGAACTCTTCCAGGCCGGAGAACCGGACGATTTCGTCGTATCTCTCGTCCACTTCCTGGCGCGACAAGCCGAGAATGGCGGCGTTCATGTAGACGTTCTCGCGTCCGGTAAAGGCCGGGTTGAAGCCGGCGCCAAGCTCAAGCAACGCCGAGACCCGGCCATCGACCGCGACGGAGCCGGCGCTTGGCGTCAACAGGCCGGAAATGATCT
>JAQBUJ010000587.1 GCA_027623845.1 Pseudomonadota bacterium | reverse complement strand
TTAAGGGGCTTAATCGCCGGACGAAACTACCCTACTTTGAGCCGGTGACGTATTTTTAGAGGTGCCCTTAAATCTCAGCGAAGACATTCAGGACACCTGGGAAAAGGATATTCCCGGCAATATCGAGAACGCCGATAAAAAATGGCCAAATATCGCCGCCAAGGCTCCGCAGGAACTATAGCCTCGCGCTGGAACGGCAGGCGTTAAAACCTGCCGTTCCCTTTTCTCGATTTTTCAGCTTAGTCTGCGTCAGAGCCGTATCACCGCCCGGTAAAATCATGCCATCACCCGTGATCAAGCTGAAACGCGTCTACGAACCGCCCGCATCCGACGACGGTTTGCGCATTCTGGTCGAACGTCTGTGGCCGCGCGGATTGACCAAGGCCGACGTCGCGCTCGACCACTGGATCAAGGACGTCGCCCCGTCATCGGCGTTGCGAACATGGTTCGGCCATCGTGTCGAGCGCTGGGACGAGTTCCAACAGCGCTACCGCGGCGAGTTGGCCGACAACGCGGCGGCGATAGACGAGCTGACGGACCGCCGCGCCGGCGGACCGGTGACATTCCTATACGCGGCCAAGGACACCGAACGAAACGGCGCCGTCGTGCTAAGGGAATTCTTGATGTCGAATGACAAATAGGACGCCGGCGCCGTCCTCTCCCGGCTATTGATCCGCGTCGATGAGCACGAAGGCGATGCGGCACGCCTTATCGGTGCGGTTCGACCAGGCATGATTGGTGCCGCGCTGGATAAGCACATCGCCCGGCCCCATCGGCGTTTCGCCGACATCCATCATCGCCACGACCTCGCCATCTAAAACGATGGCGTAGTCGACGGTGCGGGTCTTGTGGAAGCCGGGATGGCGCGACCCGGCGCCGGCGGCATAGGCCGCTTCACCGGCGACCGAACCGGTATCGGGCGCCTTGTCCAGCTTGGGTCCGAACCGCTTCGTATCAGGCGGTATATCGACGATGCGAAACACGTTGCCATTGACCGGCGGCTGCAGACTGATCGGCCGATCCGCGGCATCTCCGTTCCCGGCATTGCTGGCCGGGGCGCCGTCGACGGCCCACAGCTCGGTCCAGGGATAACCCTCTATGCCGCCGGTGTTGGTGACATTGGGCGCGGCCCCATCTTCCTGAATATAAGATTTACCGTCTTCGTTGTGCGCCGCGATGATACGCCTGATTGGCTTAAGCATGGCCGGAATTCCCCCTAATCGTTTTTTGTTCGCACCTTACAGCACGCATTGTATCGGCAATTTAGCGTACGCGGCAGTAAAATACAGCCGACCCTATCACCGTTTGATCCACGTCTGTCCCGCGGCGACGATCCGGCTGGTGCCATCCGGAGCCGTCAGCACCAAAGTCCAGGTCGATCCATCGCCAGTGGCGAACACTTCAAGCACCTCGCCCTTGCCGGTGACCCCGACAGCGGTCTGCGATTCGGCATACTGAGCCCCGAGCTGTTCGACCAAATCGGTGCGCGGTAGATCAAAGGATTGGGCTTCCGCCGCGTGAGAGGCCAGCGTCGATCCCGCCCAAAACATCGCAGCCAGCGCACCGACGGCAAATCCACGGTTCGACCAGCGCTCTATATTCAACACAGATTCGACGAGATTTTTCATAATAATCTCCATTCCTTACGCGACGGTTTCGGCAGGCAATCTGCGAAACCTCTACGAATGACATGGCGGGATTATGTTTCTTGACGTGTGAGCGCCCTCACACTTCACGTCGAATTTATCGGCTGTGATGCGACCTGAAAATGCCGGAAACCGGGCGCGGCGACGCGAAGCAGTTGTTAAGCCGACGGCCGTATCGCGCGGTCAGCGGGCAGGCTCACCGTGACAACGGTGCCAACGCCGATCTGGCTGTGCAGGTCGAAGTGCCCACCATGCTGTTCGACCAACGACTTGGAGAGAGGCAGCCCGAGACCCGTGCCTTCATATTTGCGGTCGAGAGTGCTTTCGATCTGTTCAAAGCGGGCAAGCGCCTTGGGAATATTGTGGGCGGCGATGCCAATTCCGGTATCTGCGACTTGCAGCACGAACCCGCGATCGATGTGGTACCAGGCCCGAACCGTGACAGTACCATCGGTTGGCGTGAACTTCACGGCATTGGACATCAAATTCAGGAGGATCTGTTTCATTCGCGTCCGGTCGGCGCAGAGCAGCGGCAGCAACTCCTCATCGATATCGACATTTATTTGAACATCTTCGGCGTCCGCCCGTTCGCGCACCATGGCGACACAGGCGCGGACTAGGTCGCCAAGGTCGATGGTTTCCGCCACCAACTCGATACTGCCAGCCTCGATCTTCGAGAGATCCAATATGTCATTGATCAAATCGAGCAGGTGTTCGCCGGCCTCTTTGATATAGCTGGCATATTTTTGGTACTCGACATTGCCGATCGGGCCCAGCGTCTCGGCGAATATCATCTCCGAGAAACCGTTGATGGCATTCAACGGCGTGCGCAATTCGTGGCTCATATTAGCCAGGAATTCTGATTTCGTCCGGTTGGCTTTCTCGGCTTCATTCTTTGCCGAGAGCGCGGCGGCTTCCGCCCTTTTGTGCTCGGTGATGTCGACCGACAAGACAAAGCAACCGATCACCTGACCGGAAGAATCGAATTGGGGCAGGCAGCTCGTCTGGTAGTCCCGCCGCACGCCGTCGACGGAAGTTCGCTCCATTTCGAAGGTCGCCTCGGTACCGGCCAGCGCTTGTTCGAAATAGGGTGCAACTTCTTGAAAACTGGCCTGCGTCTGTACGTCACTCAGATGTTTGCCGATGAAATGTCAACGCCGGAGTAAAACACCACCAGAGGCCGGAGCAAAAGTACACCACTGTGGCGGCGTGGAA
>JAQBUJ010000586.1 GCA_027623845.1 Pseudomonadota bacterium | reverse complement strand
GTGCGGCAGGTCGCCATGGGCATCCGAACGGGCGCCCCAGGCATGATCGATGCGCCCGGAATAGGCCGCGAGATAGCCGCCGCCATGCACCGCCAGCACCTTTAGGTTCGGGTGGCGTTCCAGCACGCCGTCGAAGATCAAATAATGCAGCGCCAAATTGGTATCGAACGGGTTACCGATGACGTTGTTGAAATAGAAGCGGCTCAACCGCTCGGCCTGGGTAAAGCCGGCGGGATGGATCGACACGACCGCGCCGAGCCGCTCCGCCGCTGCCCAAAACGGCGCGGTATCGGGATCGGAGATCTCGCGCCCATTGATGTTGGTCAGGATCTGCACGCCCCGGAAGCCGAGCTTGGTCATGCAGTATTCCAGCTCGTCGGCGGCGGCTTTGCCGTCCTGCATCGCGACCGTGCCCAGCGCCGCGAAGCGGTCCGTCCGCTTGGCGATATACGCGGCCACCCCCTCGTTCACCATGCGCGCCGCCTTGACGCCGATTTCCGGCTCAACTGCGTAATAGCATTGATAAGGCGCCGGCATGACCAGCTGCATGTCCAAGCCCATCTTCTCCATATCGGCGAGCCGCCGGTCCATGCCGCCGGGCAACATCAGCGGCGTGCGGTCGGCGCCTTGCTTTTTCTGCAACGCGACGGTTTCGGCCACCGCACCCTTGATCGTTGGCGTGCGGGCGACGTCCATGTGGGTCGCGACATAGTCGGCGGCGGCGTCGGCGAAGATATGTGCGTGGCAGTCGATGGTCACGCTGGTCGGCCGCACCTCGCGGCCGGGGCGTCCATGCGTCCTGGCGGCGGTCAGATCATACTGGTTCCAAGGTTCCGACATGGAGGTTCCTTCCTTGCGTGACGGGCGGCCCCGAGGGGCGTGTGGATAACGCTTGCGGTGGTTTCGTGGTGGTTCCGGTTGGGCGGTGCGGCGCTCCTACCCGGTCGAACGGGTCGATTGTAACGTCGCCTGAAACGCCAGGGGAAACAAACCCTCACTTGCCCCGTATCACCAGCGCCACGCCGACGACGGTAACCGCCATGCCGGCCAACGCCAAGGCGGTCAACCGTTCATCAAACATGAAATAGGCCATGACGGCGACGGTCGGTGGGGTGAGGTAGAACAAGCTCGCGACTTTGGTCGCTTGGTTGCTTCGGAGCATGAACAACAGCAAGGTGTGGGCGCCGAGCGAGACGACGATGACCATCCAGCCGAGCGAGAGGATTAGGCGGTTGTCCCAATCGATCCGCATTTCCTCGAAGCCCCAGGCGCCAAGGCCGGTCACCACCATCGCCACCGCCGCCTGGATCGTATTGCCGCTAAGCATGTTCATGCCGGCGCAGAATCGGCCCTGATAGAGGGTGCCGATGGTGATCATGCAGACGCCGATCACCACCAGGATGATGGCGATGGTGTCGACCTCCCCCAGGTCGAGTTTATTCCAGAGCACTAGGATCAGGCCGGCAAACCCCAAGGCGACGCCCAGCCACTGCAATATGGCGACCCGGCCTCCGGGCAGGGCGCTGACGATGAGCACCGTCAACACCGGTTGTAGTCCGAGGATCAGCGCCACCAGACCGGCGGGAGCGCCGCGGGACAAGGCAATAAAGGTGCCGCTCAAATAAAGCGCCTGCACGAGCAACCCAACAAACGCGATATGCCCGACCTCGGCCCAGCTGCGCGGCCATCGGGCGCGGAATATCAGGCTTAGCCCAAGGAAAATCCCGGTCACCAGGGTGAACCGCAGACACATGAAGGTCAGCGGTTCGATGAACGGGATGCCGTATTTGGCGCCGACGAAGGCAGAGCTCCACAGCAGCACGAACACGGCGGGCGCGGTCCTTGTTAAGAGAGACATGGCCTGCCTGCCGTATTCGCTCGACGGTCTATTTGTCGGTGCTGTTCGTACTTATTTGTACGCGGTCACCATGATCTCAACCAACAGCTCCGGCACCGCCAGATCAGCCCGCACACAAGCTCGGACCGGCGGGTTCTCAGGGTCGACCCAGGCGTTCCAGACAGCGTTCATGGCGCCAAAATTGGCCATGTCGGTGATCCAGAGATTGGCCTGTAGCAGTTTCGACTTGTCGGTGCCTGCCTGGGCCAGAAAGCCGTCGATCTTGTCGACGATCTGCTGGGTCTGGCCGGTGATGTCGGCGGACCGGTCGGAGGCGGTGAGGCCGGCGACAAAGACCATGTCGCCCTTGACGACACAACGGCTCATGATCGGGCCGGGGCCGGTGGTTTTCTCGATGCGGGTTACGGACATGTTGGTGCTCCAAGGCTAGGCGGCGATTGAGTGAAGGCGGCACTGTAGACAAGCCGGGGCCGGGGACGCCAGTGGTTTGGCGCCCCCGCGATCTTGGCGGCAGATCCTATTCTGCGGCGCGGGCCCGGTTACGGTCGATGATCGTATCGAGGTAGTCGCGCAATTCAGCGCTGGCGGCGGTCATCGGCAGACGGAGATCCGGGCTGTCGATCAGGCCCTCTCGCCACAGCCAATACTTCAACGCGGCGGGATTGGGTTCCCGGAACAAAAGCTTTGTCAGCCCGATCAGCCCGCGCCATTCGGCCAGCGCCGTCTGGCGGTCATCGTCCAGCACCGCAGCTCTGACCCGCGCGAACGCTGCAGTCTCGATGTGAGCCGAAGCCAGGATACCGCCATCGGCGCCTTGACCAAGGGCGGTGTGAAAAAAACCATCCTCGCCGGTCAAAACCGAGAACCCGTCGGGCTTGCTGCTGGTCAGCTCGAAGCTTTGTGCCGGATCGGCGCAGCAATCCTTGACCGCGACGATGTTTGAGGTCCTCCCCGGAAACCGGACAGTTACTTAAGCTATAATTTTGGTGTCTGCTGATCTTCGACGA
>JAQBUJ010000585.1 GCA_027623845.1 Pseudomonadota bacterium | reverse complement strand
GTTATCAAGTCTCCGCCACCGCAAACCACGTCCGTCGCCCTGGCGAACGGCAGGGCCGAAGCCTGAGGCCGTTCGATGGCACGAACGGTGGACAATGACGATATATTGCTCCTATGCCTCACCCATCGGTTACACGGAACGTATTCAGGCGTGGGCCCTGCCGTTCGCCAGGGCGACGGATAGGGTTTTGCCCGACGCCAGTGAGCCTGCGCTCAAATGGCAGGTTTTTGTTGTTGGTTTAGCCGAGACCCCGCCACATCCAGTCCGTCTTCCCGGCGCAGGCCGGGACCCATTCCGCCGGCTGAGACACGGGGTCGCGGTCGTCCCTAATGCACGCCGCCATCCGCGCCACGCCGGCCTCAGGCGTGGGCCCTGCCGTTCGCCAGGGCGACGGATGTGGTTTTTATGGCCGCGTGTTTACGCAGACAGAGACCCAACACCGATGCAGGGAACCCGATATTTAAAGTCCCGTCCGACGATCAAAACCGCCCGACCCGATAAGCGCTGACATCGATCCCGGTCTCGCCCTCACCCAAAAGATCAGCCAATATTCGGCCAGTGACCGCCGCTTGGGTCAGGCCCAGGTGGCCGTGGCCAAAGCCGTAGAACACATTGGCGAACCCCGGCGCGGCAGAGATTACCGGGATGGTGTCGGGGAGCGCCGGGCGATGGCCGGACCACTCGGTCTTGCCTTCCACCGCCGCCGCGCCGACCAGGGCCGGGAGCACGCGGCGGGCCTTGTCGAGCAGCACCCGGGCGCGGGCCATGTTCGGCGCGCCGTCCAGGCCGCCCATCTCGACGGTGCCGGCGATCCGCAGGCCCATCGACATCGGCGTCATGACGAAATGATCCTCGCCGATGATCACCATGCGGCGCAGGGCGACCGGGGCCGCCGGCAGGGTGACGTGATAGCCGCGCTCGCTCTCCAAAGGCACCGTATCGCCAAGCCAGGCGGCGATTTTATGGGACCAGGCGCCGGCGCAAACGACCAACCGGTCAACCGGCCGTTCGCCAATCGTGGTTTGCAGCGCCGTGACCCGACCGCCTTCAGGCTGCCCAGCCTCGGTTACTAAGCCGGTCACCTCGGCCCTGACGATCTCACCGCCATCGCCAACGAAGCGCGTCGCCATGCCGGTGACGATGCGCTCCGGGTCCAGCACATGGCCCCAATCCGGCATCAGCACGCCGCGCGCAAAGCCCGGTCCAATATCCGGCTCAAGCTGGTGGATCTCGTCGGGGCCGACGGCGTGGATCTCGACGCCGCGCTCACGCCGCAACTGCCAGGACAGCGCATCGGCGCGGTACCCGGCGTCGTCGCGATACAGGGTCAGCGCGCCATTGACCTTGAGCTGATCGGTGAGCGTCGCCGCCGCCAACAGCGGCTGCCAATCGGCCCGCGCGCGATCATTCAGCGCCGCCTGGGCATCGGCAAGCGCGGTGACCTTGTCCCAGCCCCCGGCCCGCCAGAAACGCCAGAGCCAGGGCGCCAGACGCGGCAGATAGGCCGGTCGGATCGCCAGCGGCCCCTCGGGATCGGTGAGCCAGCCCGGCACCTTCCAGATCGTCCCCGGCAGCGAGGCCGGCTGCATCTCGGTCACCCCCATGCCGCCGGCATTGCCGAACGACGTCGCCTGGCCCGGCGCCAGCCGGTCGATCACCGTCACCCGGTGGCCATCGCGTTGCAGGGTCAGGGCCGTCGCGATACCAACCACACCGGCGCCGATCACCGTGACGTGGCGCGGCTCAACCATCAGCCGTTCTGGCGCTGGCAGCCGCCGTTACTCCGCCGCGAGCCTTGGTCGGGCGCTGATCGCCGCGTCGATAATCGCTCCGATCCGCGCCCGTTCTTCGCCCACCAGAGCCATCCGCGGCGGCCGAGTGATCTCAGAGCCAAGACCGGTCTTCATCTGCGCGAACTTGATGTACTGCACCAGTTTGGAGAAGCAATCGAGATGCAGCACCGGCATGAACCAGCGGTAGATCTCCACCGCCTCGGCATAACGGCCGGCGACCGCGAGGTTATACATCTCGACAGATTCTTCGGGGAACGCGTTGATCAATCCGGACACCCAGCCGGTCGCGCCGAGCATGACGCTCTCGACAACCAGATCATCGACGCCGCTCAACAACTCATACCGGTCGCCCACCGCGTTGATCAGGTCAGTCAGCCGGCGCACGTCGTCGGAAGATTCCTTGATCGCGACAATGGTCTCGACATCGGCCAGCTCGGCGAACATCCCCGGCGTGGTGTCGACGCCATACACGATCGGGTTGTTATAGATCATGATCGGCAGATCACTGGCGCCGGCCACGGTGCGGAAATGGTTGATGGTCTCGCGATCATCGGCCTTGTAGACCATGGCCGGCAGCACCATCAGCCCGTCGGCGCCGACACCCTGCATCGCCTTGGCGTAGCGCGCGGCCCCGGCGCTGGTGTATTCGGCGACGCCGGACAGGATTTTCACCCGGCCCCGGCTCGCCGCGACGGCGGTCTTCACCACCTCAAGTTTCTCGTCCCATTCCAGCGAACAATTCTCGCCGACGGTGCCCAGCATGATCATGCCGTGACAGCCAGCTTGGATCAGCCGCTCGATATTCCGGCCGGTCGCCTCAAAGTCGATCGATAGGTCCTCGCGCATTTGCGTCGTGACCGCCGGGTAAATGCCCTCGAAATGCCTGACCATGTCCCTCTCCCTCTCTCGTTGCCCTTTTGTCATGGGCAATTGATGTTCCACAATCAAGCGCCTTGCGGACGCCCGGTTTATTCAATCGACAATCAGCCTCTGATATATTGGTGATATACCCCGACTCTCCGCGGACCCGAAAAAGGCTGGTATTTTCGCTGAAGAGGGATTCTTATCGGGTCATGATTT
>JAQBUJ010000584.1 GCA_027623845.1 Pseudomonadota bacterium | reverse complement strand
TTCATCGACAGCGCCCGGTTCGCCATCCTCAAGATCCAGCCGGGATGGACGATTCTTTCCTCCGCGTAAAGCGCCAGAGGTTCGCGCACGTCGATGAGGTATTGCGCCTGCTCAGCCGGGTCCATGTGCTGCTCGAAGGTGCCGAGGACAAGGCCATCGCCGAGCACTTCCGGCGCCGCATCGGGCCGCGCCGCATAGTCGGGTAAGGGCGCTGTCGCATAGCTCTGGGGTGAGGGGGCTGGCGTCTGGTCGCCCATCGAGGCGGCGCCGGTGGCGCAAAGGATGCCGGCGGACTCGACCTTCAGCGCCAACCCGTTGTCGCCGTTGGGCTCAGCCGTCACCTCGGCTTGGTTGCCGTCGTAGACCGGTTTCAGCAGCCGGCACTCGGCGCGGCCGCTTTCCAGCCAGACAGGGCCGAAATGGCGCACCGCCGGGTTCATCATATAGGCGTAGACCTCGACCCCGGGAACCAAGCCGCCCTGGAAACCAAACTGTTTGGCCACGGTGTCGTCATGGATCTTGTTTTCCGAGGCGGCCGAGAGGTTATAGGCCTCGACCTCGTGTTTGAGGGCACCGTTGGCGTCCATTTTTTCGCTCCTCCAGCGTCTATCGCCGCCCAGGCTAGCCGGGTGGCGGTGAACCGCAAGCGCCAATGGTAAATTAACAGGATGATGGAAAAGATCGGCGCGTTGGCCGCGCTCGCCAACCGCTCGATCTCGCCATCAGCTTGATAACAGCACATAGGCGTGGCCGGGATGATTGTCAGCCGGCGATCTGTCCTCCACCATGGCGTCCTGCTCTTGGCCAAGGGAGGTCCACCCATGAAAGCCGCCGTATTCCATCGTTCCGGGTTGCCGCTATCGATCGAGAACATCGCCGATCCCGAGCCCGGCCCTAACGATCTGATCCTCAAGGTCTGCGCCTGCGGTATTTGCGGCACCGATCTGCATTGGTCGGAGGTGAACAATGAGGAGTCGGGTTGGCGTGATTTGCATCCCGGCGCTGTCATGGGCCATGAGTTCGCCGGTGAAGTCGTCGCCATCGGCCGGCAAGCCAAAGGTGGTTGGAAGATCGGTGACCGGGTTTGCGCGATGCCGCAGATGGGTTGCGCGGTCTGCCCGGATTGTCTGGCCGGCCGCCCGCACCGCTGTCCCAATGTGATCAGCCGGGGCGGGCAGGACAATCCCGGCGCCTATTCCGAGTACACCCGCATTGGGGCGCGGGAAACCCTACATCTGCCGGAAAATGTCAGCTTTCAGGAAGGCGCGCTGGTCGAGCCGCTGGCGGTTGGGTTGCATGCAGCCAAGCGGGCAAGGTTGAAGCCCGGCGACACCGTGCTGATCATCGGCGGCGGGCCTGTCGGCCTGTCGGTGGCGCTGTGGTGCGCCTTCTTTGGCGCCAGGCATATCGTGGTCAGCGATCTGGTGATCAGCCGGGCCGAGCAGGCCACCCGCTTTGGCGCCACTGCGGCCATCGACGCCTCCAAGGAGGATGTCGCCGAGCGCTTTAATCAGATCGCCGGCGCCGCGCCGACCGTGGTGTTCGATGCGGTCGGGGTTCCCGGCTCGATGCAGATCGCCATCGACCACGCGCCGATTTATGGCCGGGTCGTGGTGGTCGGGCTGTGCATGGTCGCCGATAATTTCAAGCCGGCCGAAGCGGTGATCAAGGAAGTCGATATCGCCTTCTGTTTTTGCTACGAACGGGTCGATTTCGACATGGCCGTCGACATGCTCGGCCAGGGACGCATCGACGCGGCGGGGCTGGTGACGCATACCGTCGGTTTCGATGATTTTTCCGCCGCCTTCGAGGCGCTGAAAAAACCGAGCGATCAGATCAAGGTGATGCTGGCGCCGGCCTAAGGCTTCAGCGCTGGAGGCGCGTGATGTCAGCATTGAATCCCCAACAGATCGCCGATTGGCGGCGCGACGGGTTTTTGCATCCGTTTCCGATGCTCGATGAGGCCGAGCGTCAGGAATGCCTCGCCGGTATTGCCCGTTACGAGACTTGGCTGGGCGCGCCGGTATCGGCCTCAAGCGATCTCAACTGCCGGACGATGCCCTATCTGATTCTGCCCTGGGCCGCCCGGATCGCCCGCGACCCCAGAATTCTTGATGTGGTCGAGGATCTGATCGGCCCGGACATCCTGATCTGGACCAGCACTTTTTTTATCAAGGAGCCGGGCTTGCCGATGGTCGCCGCCTGGCACCAGGACGCCACCTATTACGGCCTCGATCCGGTTGAGCCGATCGCCGTCTGGCTGGCTCTGACCGAGGCGAGCGAGGAGGCCGGCTGTATGGAGGTATTGTCCATGGCCGGCGCCCACCGCCAGATGCACCACGCCGCCCATGTGGTCGAGAACAGCGTCAATCGCTACGGCCAGGTTATTGTCGAGGCTCTGGACGAGTCGAAGCCGGTGGCGATGCCGCTCCAACCCGGCTCCTTTTCGATCCATCATGGCCTGTGCCCGCACCGCTCGGCCCCGAACACCACCAACCAGCGGCGCATCGGCCTCGGGCTCAACTACATCCCGGCCCATGTCCGACCCTCGGCGCCCAGCGTACCGCCGCCATGCTGGTGCGCGGTAAGGACCGCTATGGCCATTTCGCGCCGGTAACTGCGCCGGAGGTAGAGCTCCACCCAGACGCGCTGACCGTGCATGAGCAGGCGGTCGGGGTGTACCGCGAAACGTATCGCGAGCAGGAAGCGCTGCACATGCAGGCGTTCGCGGCGGAGTAGGGGGCGTGTCCCTGCAGACGATCAAGGCTCCCTGAAGGCGGCGAGGCGGGTCGCGTCCCTCTACCCCCGCTCATCCACGACCCGAACCGCTTTGCCCAGGCTCCTCTCGACCCCGCCGGGGTCCAACACCTCCACCTTGGCGG
>JAQBUJ010000583.1 GCA_027623845.1 Pseudomonadota bacterium | reverse complement strand
CCGTCACCGATAATTTTCGCGTCATCTCACACCAGGGATTTCGGGTTCTGGAGTGACCCTGGTATATATCAGAAACAAGCCCTATTTGAACCGTCCCTGAATTTAGTTTAACACCCCCTCGGGCGCTTTGAACGGCGACATGGACAGGGTCCGCCGAATCACCGTATCACCGGCGAACTCGGACAATGGAGGAATTCACCGTGGCAGCGGAACCGGCTGAACCGCATTTCGCCGACCGATTGATCCGCCGGGTCCGCACGCTTGGCAACCCGCTTTGCGTTGGCCTCGACCCCTATCTCGACAAGATCCCGCCGCTGTTTCGCGATGGCCCGATGACCCCGCAGGATGAGCGCACCGCGCCGGCGGTTGGCGCTTTTCTGACCGCCGTGCTCGACCGGCTGGAAGACCGCGTGGCGATCGTCAAACCGCAATCCGCGTTCTTTGAGCGGATGGGCTGGCGCGGCGTCCAGGTGCTCGACCAAATCGTCCGCCACGCCCGCGACCGCGGGTTGCTGGTGTTGATGGACGCCAAGCGCGGCGATATCGGCTCTACCGCCACCGCCTATGCCGAAGCCTATCTGGCGTCCGACGCGCCGCTCCGCTCCGAGGCTTTGACCATCAGCCCGTTCCTGGGGCGCGATACACTGGAGCCGTATCTTGAGGTTGCGCGCGGCAACGGCGCTGGCGTGTTCATCTTGGTGAAGACCAGCAACCCCGGCTCTGGCGACTATCAGGACCTGAATATCGGCACCCAATCGCTATCCCAGAGGATCGCCGAATCGCTTGGCGAACTAGCGACGGGTTTACGCGGCCCGCAGACCGGCTGGTCATCGCTGGGCATTGTTGTCGGCGCCACCTATCCGAAACAGGGTGAGCAACTGCGCGAGATCCTGCCGAACGTCCCGTTTCTGATCCCCGGCTACGGCGCCCAGGGCGGCGGCGCGGACGATGCGGTCAGAACCTTTGTCCCCGGCCCGAACGGCCCGGAGGGCGGCATCGTCAATTCCTCGCGCGCGGTATTGTTTCCCGCGGCCGGCGAGACCGGGGCCGCCGGCGACTGGGAGGCGGCGATCGACGCGGCGCTGGCCCAGGCTATCGACGGGCTGACCGAGGCGCTGGCGCGGCGCGGCTGATCACCGCGTTCCTGCGTTTCATCCAACTGACGACGTAGGTTTCCCCATGGGCGCAAACCGGGCAAATTGCGGGCGTTCAGGCGCGATTGGCAACCGGGCTCAACCAGGCCTGCAGATAGGGCAACAGCCGCTCACGGATTGATTGCGAACTGTGGAGCGCACAAAACTGTGTCGCCATCGCCTGGATCATGAAGGCCTGCACCCCTTCCGCCTGAAGGTCGACGGGGATGTCGCGTCTGAAATGGGCTGCCGCCAACCAACCTTCGAAGACTTTGAATTGGCGCCCGAATGTTGTGGCGATTGGACCCACTTCCTCCACCGCCGCCGCACCGGAATAGCGCAGAATCACGTCGAACACATACCGCTCGCAAGTCATAAAGGCGCACAGCGGCATCAGCGCCTTGACCATATCTTCGACCGTTCGCGGAGCAGGACCTGCCCCCAAAGCATCCAGATGGGTGTTGATCCGAGCACCGATGATTAGGTCCATCAGCGCGTCCTTATCCTTGAAATGGGCAAAGAAAGTACCTTTGGCGGTGCCGGCACGTAGAACGACTTCCTCTACGCGCAACGCCTCAAAGCCGCTTTCGGCAATGATCTCCTCGGCCGCCGCGATCAGGCGAGCGCGGGTTTCGAGGGTTCTTTTCTGAATTGCTCTGGCCATATCCCCTCATCGCAAAAATGTTGACCACAGTCAAATTATTAGTTGACCATGGTCATTTTTACTACTACTTAATTGACCGCAGTCAATTTAAGAAAAACACTATGCAACCCAAACGCATCTACATTCTTAATGGCCACCCTGCGGAGACCTCGTTGAACCGCACGCTGGCCGAAGCCTACGCTACGGCGGCCATCGATGCCGGCCACGAGGTTCGGCTGACCCACCTGAATGATTTGACGTTCGACCCGGACTTCGAGTTCGGCGGCTATCAGCACCAAAAACCTCTTGAACCAGCGCTGGAGCAGGTTCTGGATGACATAGCGTGGAGCCAGCACCTGGTTCTGACGACGCCGATGTGGTGGGGTGGCTTGCCAGCCAAGCTAAAGGGCCTTTTTGACCGGGCATTCCTGCCGGGACGAACCTTCAATACCCGCGAAACGGATTGGATGGGGATGCCAACGCCGATGTTATCCGGGCGGACGGGGCGAATCATCATGACCTCGGATACGCCGGGATGGTTTATGCGCTGGGTCTACCACAACGCCATGCTGCGGCAGATTCGAGATCAGATTCTTGGGTTTGTAGGGATTAAACCGGCCCGGATCACGCATTTCTCAGGCGCCAGTCAACCAAAGCCCGGTGTGGTGGACCAATGGGGAACCACGGTAAAGAAATTTGGCGTCGTTGGCGCCTGAATAAAACCGCAGCAAACGGCCATGGCGAGATCATCTTGGTGAAGACCATAAATCCAAACTCCGGCGACTATCAGGACCTGAATACCGGCAACCCGTCGCTCGCCCAGGCGATCGACGGGCTGACCGAGGTACTGGCGCGGCGCGGCTGATCGCGGCACACTAGGGTTCACTGCCCCCTGTGATCCACACGCGCGATGTGTCCGCGTGAGCCGCACGAGAGAACCGCCATGAAGATCAGCGCCATCGAGACCATCCGTATCGCCGAATTTCCCAATCTACTGTGGGTTCACGTCCACACCGACGAGGGATTGATCGGGCTGGGTGAGACCTTCTACGGGCCCGGCGCCGCCGAGGCGCATATCCACGAAACCATCGCGCCGGTCCTGATCGGCC
>JAQBUJ010000582.1 GCA_027623845.1 Pseudomonadota bacterium | reverse complement strand
GTGGACCATAATGTCCATCGGAACCCGGGATTGGGCACATGGGTTCTGATCAATGGAAGGTGGTATAACGTCGGGTTTCGCACCAAGGGTTTGCGGGAGGCTCTTGGCGGCGAACTGACGGTGTTCCAGATCCAGGGTTACGGCGGTGGGCGTTATCTAATTGACGCGATCAAGGGAGCTGATCTCGGGATGGCGAGCAGCCGTGTGGTTCTGGACTTCAATTTCTCCTACCACCCGTCCTGCCGGCATTCCGATGCCTGGATATGCCCGCTAGCGCCCCTGGAAAATGTCTTGCCTACTGCGTTCGCGCCGGGGAGCGGATGATGCTCGGTTGCTGACTGGTCTGCACGAGAGCCTTCAGACGATCGGTCAATCGTCCGCCACCACCCGAGCCCGCCAAATCACGCTGCCGTAGATATCCCCGCTGACCGTGACGTCCTTGTCGAGATAGGGCTCGAATTGCCCTGCCGTTGCGGCCGATAGCGCCTCGACATTGCCGGGCGTGTCCGATCCTTGGGCGACCAGCAAGTATTCTTCACCGTCTTGCGAAACCATGTGGATGGGGCCGTGGTCAGGGAGTTGTCCATGGAGTTGTGGCATCCGCATGACGCGGCCACGCAGAGAGTTGTCGGCCGTCATGATACAAATCTCCGTAGTTACGCGATTGACGGGTCGCTCAGCGCAGCGCTCGAAGGGCGTCCGCGAGTTGCTTGGGGCTTGTTTCGGGACCGAAATGAGCGAGGAAACCACCGCCCGGCGCCATAAGATAGGTGATGACGGAATGGTCCATCAGATAGTCGTCGGAGCCATCGACATCGGCTTTTTGATAAAACACCCGGTAGGCCTTGGCGACGGCGGCGATCTGCTCCGGCGTTCCCGTCAGATTGCTGAAGCTGGGATGAAAATGCTGATGATAGTCGGCCATGATCGCGATGGTATCGCGTTCCGGGTCGACGGTTATGAACAGGGGCTTGACGAATTTGGCGGCCGGACCGAGTTGCTCCAGCGCCTCGCTGATCACCGACAGTCCGGTAGGGCAGACATCCGGGCAGGTGGTGTAGCCGAAATAGACGATCTTGTGGACATCGTCGTAATCCGCCTCGGTAACCGACCGGCCGGTATGGTCGGTCAGCTGGAAGGGACCGCCGACCAGAGAGCTGCCCTCGCTATCGGCTTGACGTGATTGGCTGACAATCCAGACACCAGCGCCGACGGCGCCGAGGAAAATCACCGTAAGCAGGCTAAACAGGATGACGAAGGTGCGGTTAGTCATGGCTCTATATTGCCGGAATATTGGCGCCGCGCACCCGCCATCCGCCGCCGAAGCCGGGCTCTGGATGCAGATGGTCGATCAAGGTGGTCGAGAGGTTGTCGGTGGCGAAGGGAATAGCGTTTTCGGCGTCGATCCCAAGGGCGATCGCCAGGGCGGCGCGGATCGACCCGCCATGGGCGACGCAGATGATGTCGCGGCCGGCGAAGCGCTCGGTCAGCGTCTCGATGGCGGCGCGCACCCGGTCCAGCACATCCAGGAAACTTTCGCCATTCGGCGCGCGCTCGCGCACCGGCGCCAACCAGAACCGGTTATAGCCATCGCCATAGCGGTTTCGCGCTTCATCATAGGTCAGCCCGACCCAGTCGCCGAAATCCTGCTCGCCAAGCCGGCGATCGATCACCGGCTCCGGAAGCGCCAGTCCGGCGGCTCGAATAGCGTCCATGGTCTGATGGGTGCGTTGCAAGTGGCTTACGACAGACACGGCTCCGGCAGGCAAATTGCGCGCCAGGGCATTGAAGGCGGCGGTGTTGGAGGTGTTGGCCGGTTTGTCGGAGGCGCCATAGATCCGGCGTTCGGGATTATCGACCGGCGCGTGTCTGACGATGTGCCAACGGGTTTCCTGCATGCGAGCCTCATTCCAGTGGTGTGGCTTGCCAGCTATGCGCCAGCGTTCGCGGCCAAGGTCAACAGGATCGCGGTTTCGGCGACCTGTTCGACCGCGCCAAGCACATCGCCGGTATAGCCGCCGATCTGATGGCGCGCCAGCGCCGCGATGGCGGCCACGGCGAGGCAGGCGGTGGCGGCGCTTGCCAGGGCGGTGGTCATCGGCAGAAGAATCAGCAGCAACGTGGCACTGATCAGCGCCGCAATCCGGACCGTGGAAAGCTTGGGCTCACCGGCCAGGTGGCCGAGCCCGCTATCCGTTGCAGTCGGTAGCCAGGCGGCGACCGGGACGATCAGGCCACGGGCGGCGGCATGCGCCACGATCAGCGCCAATACGGGGATTAATATCTCGCCCGACGCCAGCAATGCGGCGATGGCGGAAGCCTTGAGGCCGGTGGCCAGGACCAGGGTTAACACGCCGTAGGCGCCGATCCGGCTATCGCGCATGATGGTGATCTTGGAGTCCTTGTCGCGACCGCCGCCAAACCCATCGGCAAGATCCGCCAACCCGTCTTCGTGCAGCGCACCGGTCAGCAAAGCCGATCCGGCAATGGCGAGCAAGGCACAGGCCAACCCGGGCAGGCCGATGGCATGGGCGAACCAAAGCAGAAGGCCCGCCATGGCGCCCACCGCCGCGCCGACCAGCGGAAAGCACCAGGCGGTCCACATGATTGGTCGATCATCGGGATTTGTGGCGGGGATTGGCAAGCGGGTCAGGAACCCAAAGGCGAGCAATAGGTCGCGCAGCCACCAGGGATGGGAGGGCGCGGAGTGCGAAGGGGTCGAGCCTGTACCTTGCATGCGCGCCAATCCGGGGTTTTCTCGCCAGCCCATCGGGCGTATAGGGTTTCGCCTGATATGGCAATTCTCAAGACACCCTGATCCAGGGCAATCGGGTGAATTTTCGCGTGACATGAATTGAGCAGTCTGAATCCCTCGAGATCCTTTTG
>JAQBUJ010000581.1 GCA_027623845.1 Pseudomonadota bacterium | reverse complement strand
GCCCGAACCGCATCGGCCAGGGCATCGAGTTCGACTATTGCTGCGTCCACGCCGCCTACGCGCTCAAGGAGGCGGGGTACGAGACGATCATGGTCAATTGCAATCCAGAGACGGTCTCGACCGACTACGATACGTCGGACCGGCTGTATTTCGAGCCGCTGACCGCCGAGGACGTGATCGAGCTGGTCCGCGTCGAGCAGCGTAACGGCGTCGTTAAGGGCGTGATCGTGCAATTCGGCGGCCAAACGCCGCTCAAGATCGCCCATGCGCTGGAAGCCGCCGGCATTGCGATCCTGGGCACCTCTCCCGACGCCATCGATCTGGCGGAGGATCGCGAGCGGTTTCAGAAACTGGTTCGCAAACTGGGCCTGAAGCAGCCGGATAACGGCATCGTCAATTCAAGCGAACAGGCCGAGATCGAGGCCGCCAGGATCGGTTATCCGGTGGTGATCCGGCCATCCTATGTGCTGGGCGGACGGGCCATGGAGATCGTCCACGACGTTACCTCGCTGCGCCGCTACATGAAGCAGGCGGTGATCGCATCCGGCTCCAGCCCGGTGTTGATCGACGGGTTTTTGTCGCACGCGGTCGAGGTCGATGTGGATTGCATCGCCGATGGCGCAACCTCGTATATCGCCGGGATCATGGAGCATATCGAGGAAGCCGGCATTCATTCCGGTGACAGCGCCTGCTCACTGCCGCCGCAATCACTGGCGTCTGCGGTGCTCGACGAAATCCGCCGGCAGACCGGGTTACTGGCCGAGGGACTTTCGGTCATCGGGCTAATGAACGTTCAGTTCGCGGTCAAGGACGACGAAGTGTTCCTGCTTGAAGTCAATCCTCGGGCCAGCCGCACGGTACCCTTCGTCGCCAAGGCGACAGGCTGCCCGATCGCCAAGATCGCCTCTCGGGTGATGGCCGGTGAACCGCTCGCCTCTTTCGATCTGCCACGCAAAGACCCCCAACACGTCGCGGTCAAGGAAGCGGTGTTCCCGTTCGCGCGATTCCCCGGCGTCGATAGCATTCTCGGTCCGGAAATGAAGTCGACCGGCGAGGTCATGGGAATCGATGTCGACTTTGCCGCCGCCTTCGCCAAAAGTCAGCTCGCAGCCGGCACGGTTCTGCCATCAACAGGCACGGTATTCGTCTCGGTGCGCGACGAGGACAAGCCGCAAATCGCCAAGATCGCGAGCGAGCTTTCCCGGATGGGCTTTCAGTTGCTCGCCACCTCCGGCACGGCGCAAGTCCTTAAGGGAGCGGGTCTCAAGGTCGATCGCACGAAGAAGGTTCTGGAGGGTCGACCGCATGTGGTCGATAACATGTTGTCCGGCCATGTCGATTTGGTGATCAACACCACCGATGGCGCGCAGGCGATCGCAGATAGTTTCAGCTTGCGTCGCACGGCATTGACCCACAATATTCCCTACTACACGACTGTGGAGGGCGCGAGAGCCGCTGTTAAGGCGATCAGCGCAATCCGCAAGGGCCATCTTGAAGTGGCGCCCTTGCAGTCCTATCTAAGCGGGTCCTTCTGACCTTTGACGGTTGTAAGGGGCGTGCGGTTAACGGCAAACGTCGTGGCCATGAATGACAGGCATTCAAGAATTAAGTGGGTATGGGCATTACGATGGAGAAGGTTCCAATTAGGCGCGATGGCCTGGAGCGACTGCAAGACGAGCTGAAACAGCTCAAAACGGTCGAGCGGCCAGCCATCATACGGGCTATCGCGGAAGCCCGAGAGCACGGCGATCTCTCCGAAAATGCGGAATACCATGCCGCGCGCGACCGCCAGAGCTTCATCGAGGGACGGGTCGCCGAGCTTGAAGACGTGATCAGTCGCGCCGAAGTGATCGATCCGTCAAAGATTGATGGCGGCACCGTCACGTTCGGCACGACGATCAAGGTCGCCGACGAGGACACTGACGAGGAATCCACCTACACAATCGTCGGTCCCTATGAAGCGGACATCTCTCAGGGCTTGATCTCGACGTCATCCCCCATCGCCCGCGCCCTTATCGGCAAGCGGGTCGGCGACAGCGCCGAGGTGACGACACCGCGCGGAACCAAGGGTTACGAGGTTCTAAGCATCTCGATTTCATGAGATTTTAGCGACGGTCGGCGCCGCCAACATCCGGTCCATCGTTATCCCGGTCCCAACGCACCGTTATCCTGGCGCGGGGCGGGATGACGATGCGATGGCGTAGCCTCCAACAAGGCGCCGGATTGCACCAAGCTGTGATGGGGATTTGTCGGGGCCGGTCCTAGACCGTGGCTGCTGCGTTTTTTTGATCGCCTCGGCCATTGGGTCAACCGATAAAAGCGAAAAACACCAACCATGACCCCCGACAGACGGGCATTATCCCGACCCTTAGGTCCCCTCGCCTTCCTCTTCGACCTGCACGTTAATCGGCACGCCGGGCAGTTGTTTCTTGGTTCGGAACGCCAAGGCTGTTTTGACGTTGGAAACGTTTGGCGCGGGTGTCAGGCTACTGGTCAGGAAGCGTTGAAAGGCGTCCCAATCCCGGGCGACGATCTTCAACAGGAAATCCGTCTCGCCGGAGAGCATGTGGCATTCACGCACTTCCGGCCAGTCGCCAACCATCTCCTCGAAGGCCACCAGATCGGCCTCGGCTTGACTGGAAAGGCCGACGAAAGCGAAAATGATCACCGAGAAGCCCAAGGCTTCGGGATTGATGTCGGCGTGGTAGCCGCGGATAAAATCGGCCTGTTCCAGCGCCCTGACACGGCGCAGGCACGGCGGTGCGGAAATGCCCACGCGGCTGGCCAACTCCACGTTGGTCATTCGGCCATTATCCTGCAGATCCCGTAGGATTCGCCGATCAATCCGGTCGAGTTTGACGCGTTGCATTCCGGTGGTCCTTCCTTCGCCGCTCT
>JAQBUJ010000005.1 GCA_027623845.1 Pseudomonadota bacterium | reverse complement strand
GGTGTGTTGCTGATTGCGCCCGGCGCCACGGGGATTTTGCGGTTCGTCGGGGCCGGGCATGCGATCGGAACGTCCGGACTCTCGGTGTCGACGCGACCGGATGGCAAGGGCGGGCTTACCGTTGCCGTGGCCCGCGCGCCAGGCGGAACGACCAGGCCGCAAGCGGTGCTGGCTTTTCCCGATGGTCGGCATTTCACCCCCAGCGAAACGGTCGAGGTTGCGAGTCTCGCCGATGCGGCCGCCGGTGGCGGAACAAAAACCGGGCCAACGGATCCGGTGGCAGAGGCCGCGCGACCGGATCGTCTGGACGTCTCGAACGGGACGCCGGTACTGGACCGAATCATTGATAGCGGTGAGACCCGCCAATATACGGTCAGCATCACAACGGGCGGCGTCTACGAATTTCTTTCCGAGGGGCCGAGCGACGTTTTGGCTCAGCTAAAAGCGCCGGATGGGTCGGTTTTGGCGCGCAATGATGATGGCGGCGCCGGCTATAATTTCAAGCTTGAGGCGACGCTCCAGCCCGGCGACTACACCCTTGAGGTTGGGCATTGTTGCGCCGGGACTGGTCCGTTCTCACTGTCGCTATTGCCGCGCTGAGCTGTTTCGCCCCGCGCGGCTCTGCGTAATTGCCTATTGGCTCGGTTGGATCTCGGCGATCGCCGCTTTGAACCCGGCATGATCCCAACCATCGTATTTTTCCAGCGCGTTGAACGCCTTGCCGAGTGGCGCATCGATCAAACCGGCAAGGTCAGTCATGCCGGCTGAACGGGCGGCGGATGCGATAGCGCTTAATGCCATCGCGGCTTGCTCGGCGCCGGCATAGTCGGAATATTCCGACGCTGCCGCCTGGGCCAGGACGCCCTTCATCAACGCCCCGATGTCATTTTTGCCAAAGGCGTAGGCGCTGAACTTGCCGACCAGACCATCGGCGGTGTCCTTCAGCGCATTGGCTGCCGCCTTATACGCATCCGGGCCTTTTTGCGCAGCTGCATGCAGATCCTTGGTCTGCTGCTTCAGCGTTGCGCCAAGGTCACCGTCAACATGGCTGGCAATGATGCCGAGCATGAGAAGATTGGAGTCATCAAACCGCACCACGCCGGGCGGCAGTCCGGTGCTGGGTCGCGCCTGCCAGCTTGGCGCCGTCAGGGGGTGGTGACAGGCTTGGCAATCGAACAGCACCAGTTCCGGAAACAATCCATCCCAACCGCGGTTCGGATCGGCGGCGGCATCGACCCGGCGCTTCAGTGCGATCGCCTGACCGATGGCCCAAGTGCGGATGCCATTGGCGACGGTCTTACGTTTGCGGTAGTCCGCATCGACGGTGTAATGCGCCGGCTGGATCGCGGTAAAGGTATCCAGCTCAAAACTCATTCGAGGATGGCCGGCGCCCATGATCCGATGGGTGACGAATTTCTTGTCGTCACCGAAATGGCAGGACAGGCACAATTCGGCGCGCTTGACCGGATCTTCCGTGGGATACATGCCGGCTTTGAGATTGTCCTGATGCGTGGTCACGCCGGAAACATGTAGACCGAGCCAGCGCTGAGCGCCGCCATGGCAGGCTTCACAGCCGACGCCGTCGGAAGGTTGAAAGAAACGCCCGCGCTTTTCCTTTGAAACATTGTCGGAATGGCAATCCAGGCAGATTTTCGCCTGATGGGCGTTGGCCAGGCCAAGATTGGCGGCAATGCGCTTGGAGGCGTCGTTCAGTAGAACCGAATAGGCCTTGGAATGACGATCCTTCTGCGACCAAGTGATGTACTCGGTTTGCAGGACCGTTGAATTTTCCCAAGGCGTCGTGGCGCCGTGGCAGGTGCTACCCGCGCAGGAAGTGACCCCGATATGGAGGTCTTTTCCGTATTGCGGGGTTTGACCCGTAGCGGCGTTGGTGATCCCCAATGCCGATACTGCGATGGTCGCAGCCATCAGAATTTGCCTGAACAAATTCATCACGTTGGTCCGCCGGTTCCCTGTCATCTCCCCCGTACCCCTTCTCTTGGCGCTCGCGTTCTTGATCGACGCGTGCTTGAAACAGTCGATACTATGCCTCTTCAACGGCGATCGTGCGACGATCAATGTCGCCCTCTTGCTTCGGCCATCGCCTGTAGCGTGATCAGCGCCCGCTGGATTTCCGGATCGCCAGGCGCTAAGGCCGAAGCTGAAATATAGGCCGATACTGCCTCCCGCAATCGCCCGGACGCAATATAGGCGGCGCCCAGTTGCTTAAAAGTACTCGCGGTCCCCGACGGGGATTGCGCGGACTTCTCCAACGCGTCGAGGGCCGGATCGTCTTGTGCCGACAGCGGTGCGGTCGCAACGGAATCCGCCGTTGACCAAATCCCTACCCCAATAAAACCGCACAGCGACGCTACGCAAAGTCCCAGAATCACGACTGTGTCCTTGTGCGACATCGCCGGTCGATCCTTTCGCTCCAGACAAAAGATTGGCACCTTTTTGCTGGCTCTGACAAGGCCCAACACCGCTGTTTGATCATCGGAACGCCACTGGACCTTTCATCGACGGCTTGATGAGGGACGTGTGGCCGAGATCTGGCGTCGTTGCGCGCATTCGCGGGAGCAGATTGAAAAACCCAAGTATTTATCACCGTTAGGGTGGAATCATCCTTTTGACAGGGGGGGACAAGCGTCCTATCGTTCGGGTAGCGGGGGCGGATTGGTGTTATATCGTGAATTGATCGTCCCGATCTGAATTGTGGGAAGGCCGTGACGGAAAATTTTGACATCGTAATCGTGGGTTCGGGCCCCGCGGGGCTCAGTGCTGCAGCGCGGGCCGCGCAGCGGGGCGTCAACCATGTGCTGTTCGAGCGCACCGACCACGCCTCGGATACGATTTACAAATACCAAAAGAAAAAATTCGTCATGGGCACGCCGGACGTTCTGCCGCTGCAGAGCGACATGCGTTTCGAGGCGGGCGTGCGCGAGGATATTCTAGACACCTGGAATGCAGGGCTAGAAGAGCATTCGGTAAACATTAGCTATAATTGCGAGGTCACCGCGATCGAAGGATCGAAGGGTGATTTCACCCTCACCGTGAACGGCAAAGAGACGGTGAAGGCCAAGCATGTGATCATGTCGATCGGCGTGCAGGGCAATCTGCGTCAAATGGGCGTGCCGGGCCAGGAGTGGGAGCGGGTTCAGTATCAACTGGATGATCCGCTGGAATACGAAGGCGAGACCGTCGTGGTCATCGGCGCTGGCGACGCCGGGATTGAAAACGCGATTGGCCTTACGGCGCAGAACCAAGTGGTGATGATCAATCGTGGCAGCGAGTTCGCGCGGGTCAAGCAAGGCAACCTGAACGCGATCATGGCCGCGATCGAGAGTGAGACGATCGAGTGCTACTACAGCGCCACGGCGGCCAGGGTCGAGCCTGGCTTGCTTGTCCTTAAGACGCCCGAGGGCGAGGCCGAGGTGAAATGCGATCGGATCATCGCCCGGCTTGGCGCCAACCCGCCGCGGCGCTTCGTCGAGGCTTGCGGGATCAAGTTCTCCAGCGAGGACCGTTCGGCGCTGCCGGAGTTGTCGGCGACGTATGAATCATCGGTCGAGGGAATGTATGTCGTCGGCGCGCTCGCCGGCTACCCACTTATCAAGCAGGCGATGAATCAAGGCTATGAGGTGGTCGAGACCATTCTCGGCCATCCGGTCCGTCCTGCCGACCAAGCTTTGTTGGAAGAACGCTTCGCGGCGATTGAGGGGATGTCGGTCGACGAGGTCCTGGAAGCGATCCAGACCAACGTGCCGCTGCTGTCCCACATGTCGCGCTTGCAGTTGCGCGAGTTCATGCTGGAAAGTCAGATCCATCGGTTCAAACCGAAAGATACGATCTTCGAGCGCAATGATTTCACCAACAGCGTCTATTCCATCGTCGACGGCGCGGTTGATATCCAGATCAATCCCAACGATCCGAGCGAGGTCGTGACCCTGCACAGCGGCGCTTTCTTCGGCGAGATGGGGCTGCTCTCCGGGAGGCGGCGCACGGCGACGATCCTGGCGCATGCCGACTCGATCCTGGTGGAAACGCCCCGCCGCGCAATGCTCAAGCTGATCAGTTCGATCGACGCCGCCAAGCGGGTGATCGACGAGGCGGCGATCGCCCGGCAGATCCAGACCCATTTGGCGCCGAATATCGATCCGGCCTTGCTTGACGAAGTGGTCTCGACGGCGACGATCGAAAGTTTCTCGGCCGGCGATGTGGTGATCCAGGAAGGCGAAACATCCAACGACGTCTATCTGATTCGTTCCGGCTCGATGATGGTCTCGCGGCGGATCGGTGGCCGCGATGTCGTCTTGTCGTATATTCCGGCCGGCAATTACGTCGGTGAAATGGCGATGCTGACCGAGGCGCCGCGCTCGGCGACGGTCAAAGCCACCGTGGCGTCGGAAACCATTAGGATTGACGCCGGAGCCTTCAAGCGCCTGCTGGAACGCGAACCGGTGCTCAAGCGCGAGATCGAGGCTCGGTTCCAGGACCGGCTGGTGCAGAATGTGGAGACCGAACAGCGCCCGGATTCTGGCGACATCATCGATTTCCTGGTCAATCAGGGCTTGGGCGAAGCGACCGATGTTCTGCTGATCGACGAGGCGCTGTGCGTGCGTTGCGACAATTGTGAGAAGGCCTGCGCCGAGACCCATGGCGGCAAGTCCCGCCTGAAGCGAGAGGCCGGCCCGACCTTCGGCACCTTGCACGTACCGACTTCTTGCCGGCATTGCGAGCATCCGCACTGCATGTCGGACTGCCCGGCCGACTCCATTCACCGGGCGCCGAACGGCGAAGTGTTCATCGATGATAAATGCATCGGTTGCGGTAATTGCGCGCGGGGATGTCCGTATAACGTGATCCACATGGCGTATCCGCCGCCAGAGAAGCCGGGATTGCTGCAATGGCTGTTCATGGGGATGGGGCCGGGCCCCGGCGAGGATAAAACCCCAAGAGAAAAACCAGCGGGCGCTAGGGAAACCGCTACCAAATGCGATATGTGCAAGGACATTAGCGGCGGACCGTCCTGCGTCAGCGCCTGCCCGACAGGCGCGGCGATCCGGGTCAAACCCGAAGAATTTTTCTCGATCATCACCTCTACGAAGTCGGGGAGAGCCTGAATGCATGAGGGCTTTCTGGTCTATGGCGGGTTCCGCTATCTGAAACTGGCGACATTGCTCTCGGTTGTGGCCATCGCAGTTTATGGGTGGCATGTGCCGCCGGATGAGCCGAATGGCGGCACTTGGTTGGGTTATGGCTTGGGCAGTATCGGTGCCGCGTTGATTTTATGGTTGATGTGGTTTGGCATACGCAAGCGGCGCTACGGGACGACGGACACGCTGCAGGGGTGGTTGTCGGCGCATGTGTATCTCGGGCTCAGCCTGATCATCGTCGCGACCTTGCATACCGGCTTTCAATTTGGTTGGAACCTGCACACCCTGGCTTATTCTCTGATGATGCTGGTGATCGCCAGTGGTTTCTTCGGGATTTACGCCTATGCCCGTTATCCGCAGTTGATGACGGAGAACCGGCGCGGCGTTACCACCGACGAGGTCTACAACGAGATTGGCGAGCTTGATCGCGAATGCCGTCAGGTGGCCAGCGCCTTACCGGACGCGATTGCGTCCCTTGTTTTGGTCTCCTGCAACGAGACACGAATCGGCGGTTCGGTTTTCCGGCAGTTGAGCGGTGTCGACGCGAACTGCGGGACGACACGCGCCTTCGATGGGATCCGCGATCTGGCTAGTTCCGCCGAAGCGACGCATGGCGCCGACATTCGAAAATTGATTTCCCTAATCGGCAAGAAGAGCACGCATCTGCGTACCATGCGCCGGGACGTGCAGTTGAAGGCGTTGTTGGAGATCTGGCTATATTTCCATGTGCCGATGTCCTTCGCGTTGCTGGCGGCGCTTGCCGGCCATGTTCTATCCGTTTTTTACTATTGGTGAGGTCGACGTGGATCTGCGACTCGCTTTCCTGACCCGGCGTGCCAAGGGTGGTGTATCGACCAAGGAAGAATCGATTTCGGTCGAGTCGGTCCGTATCGGGCGTGGGACGGAGAACGAGGTTTATCTTCCGGATCCGCGGGTGCCTTTGCGGATGGCGGTCATGCACCATACCGCGACCGGGCTTTACGTTGAGGCCGCCGGCACGACCGATCTGCGGCTCAATGGTAATGTCGTGCGCAATGCCCAGGTTGCGGTGGGCGACGTTGTCGGCATTGGTCCCTATGAGATCGTTGTCGAAGAGCCACCCGAGGGTAAGGACGCTTCGATTTCCGTCGAGCTTGTTCAACCGATGGGTGACGACGTCAAGGAACTGCTGGCGCGAAGCGGAACCAGCTTGTCGGCTGGCGGCATGAGCAAGCGCCTCTGGGCCTGGTTGCTGTTTCTGGTAATTGTGGTTGGCTTCGTTGGATTGCCGATCGGCGGGCAGTTCCTGCATTCCGGTGATACCTCGAACGGACCGGCTGGTATGAAGAACGCCGTGTCCTTCGACATTGCCTGGAAGAGCGGCGAGATGCTGGACGCTCATAAGTTCTTTGCCGATGATTGCGCCGCCTGTCATCAAACGGCTTTTAAGATGACGACCAACGAGGCTTGTGCGTCCTGCCACTCTAATGTTCGCCACCACGCCGATCCGGTCGGCTTTCCCGATGAAAAGCTGACCGAGGCCCGTTGCGCCTCTTGCCATAAGGATCACCAGGGGCCGCGCCCGTTGATGATCGAGAATCAAACGGTTTGCACGGACTGCCATCAGGATCTGCGGAACGACGTGCCAAAAACCACCTTGGTCAATGTGTCTGACTTCGGAACTGATCATCCGCAGTTCCGGCCGACGATATCGACGGATCCGGCCAAGGATATTTGGACCCGGGTCAGTCTCGACGATAGCCCCAAAGAGCTGTCAAACCTGAAATTCAGCCACACCATCCATATGGACGCAAAAAAAATGCGGCTGCCGTCCGGCGGCACCAAACAGCTGGCTTGCGCAAGCTGTCACGTCGAGGAACCCGGCGGTGGATTGATGCGCAAAATCGATATGGAAACCCAGTGCGCGGATTGTCACCAGTTGACTTTCGATCCGTCGGCGCCGAAACGCCAAGTCACCCACGGCAAGCCCAAGGTGGTGCTGCGCGAACTCAGGGAATTCTATGCGGCCCGCGCCCTGGAAGGCGGTGTTGTGGAGCCGACCGCACCGGCGGCGGTCCGCCGACGCCCGGGAACCAGCCTCAGCGTGCCGGAACGCAAGGAGGCGCTAGAATGGTCTCGGGAGCGGGCGGTTCGGGCGGCAGCCTATATGTTCTCGGCCAGCCAATGCGGAACCTGCCATGTCGTCGTCAAGGGTGACAAACCGTCGGACTGGACGGTCCGCCCGGTGCGCTTGACCGAGCGCTGGCAGCCCAAATCGGTTTTCAACCATGCCAAGCATAGCGATATGCAATGCGCCGATTGCCACCAAGCGGCGGAGTCCAAGGTCAGCGCCGATGTGCTGTTGCCAAAGATCGAAACCTGCCGCAACTGTCATGGCGGCGGTGAAACCGTCAGTAAAGTGCCGAGCACCTGTACCATGTGTCACGGTTTCCATACCGACGATCAGCCGCCAATGGTCAAACCCAAGGAGATGGCCCAAAAATGAGTGCGTTCGGCCCCAGACTTCTCATTATCCTTGCCTTGGCGTTGCTGGGCCCGGCGGTTTCGCCCAGTGGTGCTTTGGCTCAGGACCGGCTAACCGAGGTTGGGGCGTCAATAACGGCGGTCAATGTTGACCAAAACCGCGTCAGTTTATCGCAAACGGTTGCTCTGGGCGGCGATGTGGTGACCGGAACCTTCGTGACCGCCCACACCGCGAGTGGCAAGGCGTTGCAGCGGAACCATCTTGGCTATTGGGTGCCATGGGATGGGCAATTGGCGAGCATGGCGGATAACCATTTCCCAGTCGTCGATGACGCCGTGGCTTTCAAGATCCTGAAGGATGAGGATATGTCGGCGGAACTCTTTCCGGTGCGGATCATGATCGCCTATCGAACCAGGCAGAGCCTAAAATTTGGCGTCTTCGAGATCCGTGATGGCGGAGCGGGGGCCAGCCAATGATCCGGCGAATTCTAACGTCGAGCGCGCTGCTGGCGGGGCTGGTGTTTTCCGGCCCGGCGACGGCGGCGAACATGACCGTGGCGGATGTGCAATCGGTGATCGCTCAGGCGGTGAACGAGGCGCGGGCGCGCGGCGTGGCGGCGGCGATCGCAGTCACCGACCGGGTCGGCAATGTGCTCGCGGCTTACAACATGATTGGCGCCAACCGGTCCTTTAATTCCGCCGGTACGCCCTGCACGGTTTTACTGGGCGGCATTCCGGTCGGCTGTATCGTGATCACCTCGGACCCGGCCCAGGTGAATGGTGCGGCCGGTAAGCCAAACATCAACACCCCAAGCAATCTGGGTTTGGACGGATTGTCGATCCCGGGGCCGGTGGCAGCTATCGCCAAGGCGATCACCGGCGCCTATCTGTCGTCCGGGGGCAATGCCTTCACCACGCGTACGGCGAACCAGATTGTCCAGGAGCATTTCAATCCGCAGGAACGATTCGCCCCGAGCGGCCCGTTGTTCGGGGTTCAGTTCAGCCAACTTCCGTGCTCGGATCTGAATATCAACACCAATACGGTGACCATTGGGCCAAAACGCTCTCCCTTGGGCCTCGCCGCCGATCCGGGCGGGTTGCCGCTGTACAAGAACGGCGAGATGGTTGGCGGTGTCGGGGTGATTGCCGACGGCCTCTATAGCGTTGATCTGAGGATCACCGATTTCGACTCGGATACGGACGAGTTGATCGCCTTGGCGGCGACACGAGGGTTTGAGCCGCCCGCCGACATCAAGGGCAATCGGATCACCGTTGAGGGTAAGACCTTTCGTTTTACCGATCGAGATTCACGCTCGCTGCTGTCGAACGCGGCGGCGCCGCCGGCCTTTTCGACCCTAATCAATCCCGCAGTTGGCGCGTTGACCCCAATCCTCACCTATTTTGACGGAACCGTCCTCGCGGGCCAGACCTTTGGCGAGGGACCTTCCGGGTTTCGCCGTGATGTCAGCGGTGCGTTCGCGCCGCTTGCCGCCTTTGTCCTGGTGGATCAAAACGACCAAGCGCGCTTCCCGCCGCAAGCCGGCTCCGAGGGCACGGCAAGTGCTCTGACCGCGGCGGAGGTGACGACGATCCTGCGCAATGCGCTGACGGTGGCGTTCCGCGCGCGCGGCCAGATCCGACGCCCGCTCGGCAGCCATGCCCAGGTGACGGCGTCGGTCGTCGACACCAACGGCAAGATCCTGGGAATTGTCCGCACGCCGGACGGGCCAATTTTCGGCACCGATGTTTCGCTGCAAAAGGCCCGAACTGCGGCGTTTTTCTCCAATACCGCGGCTGGCGATGAATTGATTGCAGGCGGTCAGAGCAAATTCGTCACGGCGGTTCGGGCCTTCGTCGGCCCGACGGCCTTGGCCGACGGTACTGCTTTCGCCGACCGTTCCGGCGGTAATCTATCGCGGCCCTATTATCCGGATGGAATCGACGGCTCGGCCAACGGACCGTTTAGTGAGCCGATCGCCGCCTGGAGTCCGTTTAACACCGGCCTTCAGTTGCAGTTGGTGTTGGGTAATTTAGCCACTCATGTAGGCTTTCTATTGGGGACATCCGCCACGGATACCGCCCAAGGCTGTACTGCCCTATCGGCGCGCCCGCAGACCGGCGTCAGTCGACTGCCAAACGGCATCCAAATTTTTCCGGGCAGTGTTCCGATCTACCGAGGGTCGACTTTGATCGGCGGGATCGGCGTTTCCGGTGACGGCATCGACCAGGACGACATGATCTCGTTTCTGGGTCTGCACAATGCCGGAGTAGAGTTGGGCAATGGGGTCGGTCACGCGCCGAAATCAATCCGGGCTGATAACCTAGTGGTTCGCGGCGCCAGATTGCGTTACGTCAACTGCCCGTTCCTACCGTTCCTCGATACCAATGAACAAAACGTCTGCGCTGGAAAGTGACGATGTCTTATCGCTTGCTGATCGCTGGTCTGCTTATCGCGACGTTATCCGCGACGGCGGTTGATCGCGCGCAGGCCCAGGAGCGCCGCCGCCCGGGCGCAACCCCGCCGGCAGAGGTTGAGGACACCAAACCGTTGCCGGGCGCAATATTGCGCCGGGTAACCCCGCCGCGTGATCGCAACCCCGCTAAGGTCGATGGCATTTCGATCCCCGACCGCTGGCGTCTGATCGAGGCGCTGGGGGTTACGGAAAGCATTACCGATCCGTACAACCGCAATCCCTTGAAGGGCGACAGGCAGATCTTCGGCGACGACTGGTTCGTCAATCTTTCGGTGATTTCCGACACCGTGTTCGAGCCGCGCTCGGTGCCGACGCCGGTTGGCGTGCAGTCGACCGACCGGGTCAATTCCGTCGATCTGTTCGGTGACGCGAACCAGTGGGTGTTTAACCAGAATCTGATCATCAGCGCATCGTTGATCAAGGGCGACACGGCCTTCCGGCCGCCGGACTTGGAATTCCGGATCGTTCCGGTGATTAATTACAATCGCGCCGTGGTTGAGGAGCGGCGGGTGCTGAATGCGGACTCGCGACAAGGGACCAGCCGCAACGACCGCCATGTGGGGCTGCAGGAAGCCTTTTTCGACTATCACATCCGCAACGTTTCGGACCGCTATGACTTCGACTCGATCCGGGTTGGCATTCAGCCGTTCAATTCCGACTTCCGCGGCTTTTTATTCCAGGACGCCCAGCTTGGCGTGCGTCTGTTCGGCGATCGCGACAACAATATCTTCCAATATAACCTTGCTTGGTTTCGCCGATTGGAGAAAGACAGCAACAGCGGCTTGAACCATGTTGAGCGAAAGCTCCGCGAAGACGACATCTTCATCGCCAACCTGTATTGGCAAGATTTTCCAGTTCTAGGTTTTCAAAGCCAGGTTTCGGCAATTTACAATCGCAACCGCGAAGGCGACGATTTCTACTTCAATGACAACACCTTCATCGAACGGCCCGCGTCCTTCGGCAGCGAGCGCGGTCGGAATTACGATGTTGGTTATCTCGGATTCAGTGGCGACGGCCATTTTGGTCGGTTCAACCTGACCCATTCGCTATATTACGCATTCGGCAGTGACCGGGACAGCGCCTTCACCGACAAACAGGCCGATATCAGCGCGTTCTTTTTCGCCGCTGAACCGTCGATTGATTTTGATTGGGTGCGCCTGCGCGGCTCGATGATCTACGCGTCCGGTGACTCCGATCCCTTCGATAGCACCGAAGGTGGGTTCGATGCGATCTTCGAAAATCCGCAAATCGCCGGCTCCGATACGAATTACTGGACCCGCCAGACCGTGCCACTGATTGGCGGCGGCGGGGTGGTGCTTTCGACTCGCAATGCACTGTTGCCATCGCTGCGGACATCGAAAGAGCATGGGCAGTCGAATTTCAATAATCCCGGCCTGCGGTTGCTCGGCGTCGGTGCGGATTTCGACATTCTCCCGGAGTTGAGGTTGTCGACCAATGTGAACTATATGGAGTTCGATGATACCTCGGTGCTCGAAGTGGCGCGCAATCAGCAGGACATCGACAGAGAAATTGGCTGGGATCTTTCGGCGGCGCTGATATACCGGCCCTATTTCACTCAGAACGTGGTGGTCCGGCTGTCTGGCGCGGTGCTCTTTGCCGGTGAAGGCTTCCACGATCTCTATGGCGCCGACGCCGGCGAGGACGATGCGTTCTTCTCGGTTCTCGCCAACTTAATTTTGACTTATTGAGGCGCGTTGATGCGACCAGCACTGACAGTTCCGGTTTTAGCGATCCTGGCGGCGTTGCTTGGCCTGAGCGGACAGGCCCTCGCCTCCGGTGGAGTTGAGGTGCCTCGCGCGGTCACCTATGCCGCCACCCCGCCGGCCCCAGCCACGCAGACCCAGAGCGAGGTCGACCGAAAATCGGCCGGCTGCACGACCTGTCACGAAAAAACCGACGAAGTAAGCATGCATCGATCCGGCGGTGTGGCGCTTGGTTGCGCCGACTGCCATGGCGGCAATGTCGCGATTAAGCGACCGAGCGTCGGCGCGCCGTCCGACACCGCCTATCGCGAGGCGCTGGACGCGGCGCATGTGCAGCCGACATTGCCGCATACCTGGAACTATCCGAGCAGCGCCAATCCCGCCGGCTCCTATGCTCTGCTCAACCGGGAAAGCCCGGAATATGTCCGCTTCGTCAATCCAAGCGACTACCGGGTTGTCGAGGAATCCTGCGGCGCCTGCCATGCCACCGAAATCCGCGCCGCGAAGGGCAGCATCATGGCGACCGGCGCCATGCTCTTTGGCGGGGCCGCCTATAACAACGGTATCGTGCCGCTGAAGAATTATATCCTCGGCGAGGCTTATGATCGCGATGGTAACGCGGCGATCCTGGAAGCGGCGATTCCGGTTACCGAGGAAATGCGGAAAACCGGCGTGCTCGACAAGCTGGTGCCGATACCCGCCTGGGAGGTGATCCCACCGGGCGATATCTTCCGGGTGTTTGAACGTGGCGGTCGTAATATTATCAATCTTTTTCCGGAAATCGGCCTGCCGAACTCGCTGGGGCAATTACAGCGCCTTGAGGAGCCGGGCCGTCCCGACATCAAGCAATCCAATCGCGGCCCCGGGACCGGTTTGCGGATCTCGGTGCCGGTGATCAACATCACCAAGACCCGGCTCAACGACCCGCTGATGTGGTTCCTCGGCACCAACGAACAGCCCGGTGACTTCCGCTCGTCCGGTTGCGCCGCCTGCCACGTGGTTTACGCCAATGACCGCGACCCCCGGCACTCCGGTCCCTATCATCGTGACGGCCATCTCGGCGAAACCCGGACGGCGGACCCGACGATCCCGAAAGGTGAGTCCGGTCATCCGCTGAAGCACGAGTTCACCAGCGCCATTCCGACCAGCCAGTGCATGATCTGCCACATGCATCAGCCGAACGTGTTTTTGAACACTTACCTCGGCTATACGATGTGGGACTACGAGTCCGACGCGCCCTCGATGTGGCCGAAGGAACAGCGCTATCCCGGCCACGCCGAGATGCGCGAGATCCTTGATCGCAATCCCGAGGAGGCGGCGATCCGCGGGCTGTGGAGCGATCCGTCCTTCGTGCGTCAGGTCTCGGAGATGAATCCAGATCTCGAGAACACCCAATTCGCCGACTACCACGGCCATGGTTGGAATTTTCGCGCCATCTTCAAGAAGGACGAGGCCGGAAACTTGCTGGACGCTGAGAATAAGGTTGTCGAGCCCGACGATCCGGAAAAATTCGAGAAGGCGGTGCACATGTCATCGGTGCATCTGGATGTCGGCATGCACTGTGTCGACTGTCATTTCGAGCAAGATGCACATTCCAGTGGCCATCTCTACGGCGAGGTCGCCAACGCCATCGAAATTACCTGCAAGGATTGCCACGGTACGGCGGACGCGTATCCGCCTCTGCGCACATCCGGTCCGGCGGCGCCTCCGGGCGGCACCGATATTTCGCTAACCCGGAACTCGGACGGTTCCCGCCGTTTCGAATGGCGCGGCGATAAACTTTTCCAGCGCTCGGCGCTTTGGCCCGGCCTGGAATGGGAGATGAGTTTGGTCAAGGATTCGGTAACCCCGGATCATACCAATTACAACGCGAAGGCGGCGCGCGCCAAGTTGGTTTCCAACGATACCGAGCTCCAGCAATGGGGTCCTGGCGTTGCCAAGGAGGACCGGGCGCACAAAGACGAGGAGATTGAATGTTTCACCTGCCATCTCTCCTGGACGACCAGCTGTGGCGGTTGTCATTTACCGATCCAGGCGAACTGGAAAACCGAGCGGTATCATTTCGAGGGCGGTGAGACACGGAATTACGCGACTTATAACCCGCAGGTCGTCCGCGATCAGATGTTTCAGCTTGGCATCCACTCGACGCCGAAGGGCAATACCATCGCGCCGATCCGTTCGACCTCGGCTTTGGTTCTGTCGTCGACCAACATCAACCGCGAGCGGGTTTACATCCAGCAACCGCCAATCGCCGCCTCCGGTTATTCGAGCCAGGCCTTCGCGCCCCATTTCCCGCACACCGTGCGTAAGACCGAAACCAAGACCTGCAGCGACTGCCATCTCTCCGAGGCCAATGACAATAACGCCCGAATGGCGCAATTGCTGTTGCACGGCACCAATTTCGTAAATTTCGTCGGCTTCAATGCCTGGGTCGGCGCCGAGGGGGGGATCGAGGCGGTTCGGGTCACCGAATGGGACGAGCCGCAGGCGGTTATCGGCAGCTACCTGCACAAATACGCTTACCCGGATTGGTACAAAAATCATCAGGATGCGGACGGCGCGCTACAGGAAAGCTACGCGCATAACAGTCCCGGGAAAGCTCAATGCCTGCAGCTTCGTGGCGAGTATTTGTTCGTTGCCGAGGGCAAGGGGGGCTTCCAGGCCTATGACGTGGCCAGTATCGCCAATAAAGGGGTCTCGCAGCGATTCATCACCGCGCCCTTCTCGCCACTTGGTCATGGCACCAGGGTGCCCAGCGAGAACGCAACCTGTATGGCGCTGCCAACCGGGCAGCCGATCGCGCCAGGCCGCAACGAAGGCGACCTGATGCGGATTACCAATCAGGAACAGCCGTTCCACCCGATCTATAATTACGCCTTTATCACCGATTCCGTCGAAGGTCTGATCGTCGTCGACGTCAACACATTGGCTGATGGCGAACCGCGCAATAACTTCTTTGAGCGGGCGCTGACCTGGAACCCGGACGGCGTGCTGACCGGCGCCCGGCACATCACCATCGCCGGCAATTGGTTTTTCATCACCACCGAGGACAGTGTGGTGGTGCTCGACATGACCGACCCGTTGGCGCCGAAGGTGGCCCAAACGGTGGCGGTCGACGATCCGCGGGCCACGGCGTTGCAGTTCCGCTATTTGTTCGTGACCGACCGAGACGGCTTGAAGATCTACGACGCGACCAATCCGGCGGCATTGAAAGAGATCGATGGCGCCCGGGTCCCGCTCAAGGATGCTCAGCGAATTTACCTGGCCCGTACCTACGCCTATGTTGCCGCCGGGGCGCAGGGGCTGGCGATCGTCAAGATCAAGGACCCAAGCAAACCCGAACTGGCTCAGCTTTACGATGCAGACGGCCGGATCAGCGATGCTCGGGACGTGATCCTTGGGACGACTAACGCCTCGCTGTTCGCCTATATCGCCGATGGTGCCGGGGGCTTGAAAGTGGTGCAATTGACCTCTCCGGACAGCCAGCCGCGCTATTACGGCTATAGCCCGGAGCCGAAACCGGAATTGATCGCCTGGAAGAACACCGATTGGCCGGCATTGGCGCTGTCCAAGGGACTGGATCGTGACCGCGGGGTCGACGAGACCGGTGGTCAGATCGCGGTATTCGGTCGACTCGGTTCACGCCCCTTCACCATGGCCGAACAACGTAAGCTCTATCTCAACGCCAAGGGCGCTCCTTGGACGGTGTCGGATACATCCCGGGAGGGTGATTTTGTCACCGGCCCAAGCAAACGTGCTCAGGCCGACTAGTGGTCTGATCGAGGCGGCCCCGGTCCAAACCGAGCGATAAAGGCCCCCGGTCAGCCATTCGGTTGGTTTGCCGGTCAGTTTGCCGAGAGCACCAGCGATGACATCCGACGACGAACCCCCTTCAGGCGAACCGGCGACGATTTCGGCGTTGCTGCCACGCGGCCCGGGGCACCGGTTTCTGGTCTATGGCGACAGCTGTTCCGGGGTGCCGGGAGCGCCGCACGAGGCGACCTTCGCCGCCGTGAACAGCGTCGCTCAACGGCTCGACCCGGAGCCGGATTTCATCGCCTTTCTTGGCGACGAGGTGATCGGCCTGACCGCTGACCCGGTGGAATTGCGGGCGCAGTGGCGTCATTGGCTGGACGTTGAGACCGGCTGGATCGACCGGACCAAGACGCCGGTGTTTCACACCACTTCAAACCACACGACTTATGATGCGATGAGCGAGCAGATATTCGCTGAGATGTTGGCTCATTTGCCGGATAACGGCCCTGCCGACCAAGAGCGCTTGGCTTATTACGTGCGGCGCGGCGATCTTTTGATGATTTTCGTGCATACCTCGGCGATGGCGCTCGGCGGCGAGGGGCATGTAGAGACCCGATGGCTGGCCGATACCTTGGCGGATCATGCAGACGCCCGGCACAAGCTGGTACTTGGCCATCACCCGGTTTCCCCGGTCAACGGCTTCAGCGGTGACTATCAACGGGAGATCGGGCCGGAATACACCGAGCCGTTCTGGGACCTATTGGTTGAACACCGGGTCACCGCCTACCTCTGCAGCCACATTCTGGCCTTCGATGTTCAGGCCCATCGCGGGGTTTTGCAGATCACCACGGCAGGGGCCGGCACCGCGCATCGAATGCCCGAAGGCGTCGAATATCTGCATCTCGTGCAAATGGCGTTGGACCAAACCGGTTTGCGGTATCAGGTTTTGGACACCGCCGGCCAGACCCGTGAACGATTGGAGTGGCCGGCCTCGTTTTGCGCCGATACACCGTGGACCGCACTTTCGAGCGGTCAAGGGCGCGTGCCTGCAAAGCCGGCTAGTGACGGCGCCTTGACCTGGCGTTTTCAAGGCCGGGCGACGGGCCAGCCGGTTGGGCCGGCGCAAACCCTGTTGGAGGCCTGGACGCCGGGGCCGGTCCAAACCCCGCTTTGGATTGGGTTCTCCGGACCGTCGCAAAAATTAACCGTGAGCCTGGCGCCGGAACCCGGTCGTAGCCCGCATGCCTGGTTCGGTCCGGCGATGCAACCGAGTGTGAGTTTCGATCTTCAATTGGCGCTGCATCCGGCTATGGGGCCAGGCGGCGTGCTGTGGCGAGAACATCCCGATGGTGCTTGGAGCACGCTTGCCGGCGCGTCCGCCTGGGGGCCAGAGCGTTTGGTGCTGCCCGAAATATCGTCGGTCGGACAGGGGCGCTTGGGGCCGAGCGACCGTCCGTTCAGAGGCGAGGGATTGCTGGTTTCATTACCCATCGAGGCCGCAGAAACAACGACCGGCTGACTTCGCGCCTCAATTATCGCTGATTTTCGTGTCGGACTCTAACGGCGCTCAAAAAACGTCCAAGCGCGCCTCGCGGCGTGCTTCCCTCGGGCCGGCAGGCGTTTGCCGCAGGATGGTGACCTCGCCGCGATAGGCGCCGGGCGGCCAACCATTTTTGGATTTTTTCCCGATCGCCCACCAAATACGGATCCGATGCTTGGTCATCTTTTCCGCTTTTTCGGCCAGGAGCGCGCCGTCGGGTCCGAAGAAACGCATGGAAACGGCGTCATCTGGTCTCAGGCCGGCGATTTCCGCCCAGAACACCAAAGACGCCGAGGTCGCCGAAAGGGCGTTGGCGTTGAAAGCGCCAGCACGGATCTCATCGGCCTTGGGCAGTCGGTCGGAAAAGCCGACATGGTAAGGAATCGCCGAGAGGTAGCGTAGTTTTTCGAGAACGTCTCGGCGCCAGAGTGGCGCGCGCCCTATTTCGCACTTATCTCCGCCGGACAGGCCGACAAACGGGTCGACGACCTTACCGTTTTTTTCAACGGTCAGGTGGACATGCGGAAACTCGGTGAGGCCCGACAGACCGACGGCCCCGATGCGGTCACCGCTGCGGACCAGATCGCCGGATTTCACCGAAACACTGCCCCGCTTCATGTGGCAATACTGAGTGTGCCAGCCGCCTCCATGGTCGATCCTGACGCCATTGCCGCATTCCTTGCCTTTCACCGCGGCGCGGCCGATGCGTTTGATGTTGATGTCTTCCATGCCGTCGCGCACGCCAAGGACGGTTCCCGCTGCGGCGGCGCGAACGGGGATCATCTCGGACAGGCGGCCGGTATCGGAAACCGCGATATCGGTTCCCTTGTGGGTATCATAGCTCATCCGGCCACAGGCGAAATCGGCGCGGCCCTTACCCGGGTCCGCATCGACAAAGTTGAACACCCAACAATCAATGCCCGGCTGGCAATCCAAGGGAAGCGACAGGGGAAGCGGCGACGTCTCGAAACGGCGGCCCGTAAGATCATGCGCCGGCAGGGTTGAAAATTGAGCGGCTCGACCCGCGGCGGGTCTCTGGGCTGCGGATCGCGCTTTCTTTGGCGCCGTTCCCGGCTCCTTCAGAGCAATCGGTTGGATGGCGGACGATGGACCTTCAGTCGATGCGGCATTCTCGAACGGCAACAGATCGAACTTGAAAATCGCCCAAATGACCCCGCTGGCGACGATGACGACCGCGACGACGTAAATGATGAGAAGTCGAAGCAGCGGCATCTTCGTTGCGCCTATCGAATTAACGAGAGCAGATATTCACCATATCCGCTTTTCTTCAAAGGGCCGGCTAGACGCAGCACCTGTTCGTCGTCGATATACCCCATGTGATAGGCGATTTCCTCGACACAGGCGATCTTCAACCCTTGTCGCTCCTCGACGGTCCGCACGAATTCGGATGCTTGCAGCAGTGATTCGTGGGTGCCGGTGTCGAGCCAGGCATAACCCCGCCCAAGCTGTTCGACGTGCAGGGCCCGGCGCTCCAGATACACCCGATTGACGTCGGTGATCTCAAGTTCTCCACGCGGCGACGGCGCGATTTCCCGGGCGACGTCGATCACCGTGTTGTCATAGAAATAAAGCCCGGTAACGGCCC
>JAQBUJ010000580.1 GCA_027623845.1 Pseudomonadota bacterium | reverse complement strand
CCGGCCAGACCGTTACGCCGGACTTGGCGGAGCAGTTCGGTCTTGATCGGCCCAGCGGGGTGATTATCAACGCGATTTTCCCGAATGGACCGGCGGACCGGGCCGGCTTGGCGATCGGCGACGTGGTGGTTTCGATCGCTGGCAAAGGCGTCGATGACAACGATGCGCTGCGCTATCGCATCGCTACCTTGCCGATCGGCAAAACGGCCAAGGCCGAGATTATTCGTAAGGGGCGGCATTTGGCGCTGGACCTTGCCCTTGATGAACCACCGGCCAAGCCTGCGGCTGATATTACCAACATTGATGGCCGCAATCCGCTCAGCGGCGCTCGGGTGGCGAATTTGTCACCGGCTTTTGCCGTGGAAAATGGCCTGGATGACATGGCCCAGGGCGTCGTCGTGCTTGGCGTGCGCCGGGGCAGTGTCGCCGATAACCTGCAACTCAGAGGTGGTGACATCGTTATGGAGGTCAATGGTAAGGAAATCGCCTCGGTTGGTGATCTGACCAAAGCCGTGCGCAAGTCGCGGGAAATTTGGCGCATTGCGATCCGCCGCGGCGATAAGGTGCTGCGGACGGAAATCAAAGGGTAGCATGATGGCCGGCCTGTTCGAGGCGCAAGCATCCCGACCCCTGGCTGACCGCATGCGTCCGGCCAGGCTGGAGGACGTGGTCGGGCAGGATCATCTTTTGGCGCCGGAGGCCCCCGTAGGCCGGATGCTGGAACAGAGGCGAATTGCCTCGATGGTGCTTTGGGGACCGCCAGGGTGCGGTAAAACCACCTTGGCGCGTCTGATGGCCGACAAGGTTGATCTGGCTTTCGAGCCGCTATCCGCCGTGTTTTCCGGGGTCGCCGATTTGCGCAAGGTCTTCGAGCGGGCCCGCGAGCGCCGAAGCATGGGCCAAGGCACCCTATTGTTCATTGACGAGGTGCATCGTTTTAACCGGGCGCAACAAGATGGTTTCCTGCCCTATGTCGAGGACGGCACCGTGGTCCTTATTGGCGCCACCACCGAGAACCCATCTTTCGAGCTGAATGCCGCCTTGCTGTCGCGTTGTCAGGTATTTGTGTTGCGCCGGTTGGACGATGCGGCTCTTGAAGGTTTGTTGGTACGCTCGGAGCAGACCGAGGGTCGGGAACTGCCTCTGGATGAGAGTGGACGCACGGCGGTTAAGGCGATGGCCGATGGTGACGGTCGTTTCCTGCTTAATCTTGTCGAGGAACTGTTTCGCTTGCCGGCGGAGCCGATCCTGGATTCGTCGGGGGTTGCCGCGACAGTTCAGCGCCGGGCGCCGGTCTATGACAAGAATAAGGAAGAGCATTACAACCTGATCAGCGCGTTGCACAAATCGCTGCGTGGCTCCGACGTCGATGCGGCCTTGTACTGGTTGGCCCGGATGCTGGCGGGCGGCGAGGACCCGGCTTATATCCTGCGCCGGCTTACCCGGTTCGCCTCCGAGGATATCGGCATGGCCGATCCTCAGGCATTGCCGCATGCGCTGGCGTGCTGGGATGCCTATGACCGGATCGGCTCTCCGGAGGGTGACCTCAATATTGCCCAATGTGCGGTTTATCTGGCGACCGCGCCGAAATCGAATGCGGCCTATAAAGCGTTTAGCGCCGCTGGCCGAGCGGCGCGGACGACCGGATCACTGGCGCCGCCGGCGCATATTCTAAACGCGCCGACCCGGCTGATGAAGGATCTCGGCTATGGTTCCGGCTATGCCTATGACCACGACGCGGAGGATGGGTTTTCCGGACAGAATTATTTCCCCGACGCGATGGAGCGCCAACGGTTTTATGCTCCGGTTGAACGGGGTTTTGAGCGCGATATCGCCAAGCGCTTGACCTATTGGGACAAGCTCCGGGCCCGCCGCCAGCCAGGTGGATCAAGTTGATGGTTCCGGTTTCAGAGCGAGGATTGAGGCCTCGATGAGCGGTCACGGCTTTGACCAGTTCATCGGCATCGATTGGTCCGGGGCCAAGGGGCCGGCTCTCCCAGGCCTGCCGATTGCCGTGGCGGAGCCAGGTCAAGGCGCTCCGGTTCTTGTGCGGCCGCCCACAGGGCGCTGGTGGACCCGTCCGGCCGTACTTGACTGGTTGATGGACCGGTTACGGGCGGCGCGGGTTCTGGTGGGATTTGATTTCGCCTTTGCCTATGCCCACGAGGATCTTGGCGGATATTTCCCAGAGACCGGGCCGTCCCCGGGCGGTGCTCGTGATCTTTGGGCCCTGGTTGAGGACGTTTGCCAGGACGCGCCCGAGCTTTATGGCGCGCCGTTCTATTATCGCAAAGACCTGCCGTTTCGCCGCCATTTCCTGAGCCCGGCAGGCAAGGGTGATCTTTATACCTTGCGCCATCGTTTGACCGAGGCCGCTTGTGCCGTCGTCACGTCGCCACACCCGGTAATGAAATGCATTGGCGCAGCCAATGTCGGCACCGGCTCGCTTGCCGGTATGCGGCTGCTGCACCGCTTGAAGCGGGACATGGACAATCATGTCGCGGTTTGGCCGTTCGAGGATCTCGATGGTCGCTCGGCCCTGGTTGAGATCTTTCCCCGGCTCTATTTCAAGCGCGCCGGGGTTGATCCCAGGGCCTGGCGGGAACGTGCGGCGCTAGACCGTGCCTTGGCCTATTACGGATCATCCGCCCCGGCTGCGGGGTGGTTGCCGGCGCGCGAGGATGAGCCGGACGCGTTGATCTCGGCGGCGGCCCTGCGGGCGCTGTCGCCACAGCCTGCAATCTGGTCGACCCCGCTGGCGTTTGCAGCCGCGAAACGGGCCGAGGGCTGGATATTTGGCGTTGACTGGGGTAGCTAGTCAGCGATGAACCTCATCCTTGCAATAGCCCTTGGCGGCGCCATCGGCGCGGTCGCCCGATTCCAGTCAATTGGCCTCCTCACCCGATGGCTGGGCTTGGGATTTCCC
>JAQBUJ010000004.1 GCA_027623845.1 Pseudomonadota bacterium | reverse complement strand
GCAGCATACCGACCAGGCGCAGATGACCATGCGGCCTGTCGGCAGGGCGTTTTTGGAGCAGTATATCGAGATCATGGGCGACGGGATGTTTGCGTCGGTCGGCGGGTATCAACTGGAGGGCCTGGGCGCGCAATTATTCTCCGAGGTTACGGGCGACCATTACACGATTTTAGGCCTGCCTCTCCTGCCGCTCCTGAGTTTCCTGCGCTCGCACGATATTCTGGGAAACTGAGACTATGCGGATACTGGGGCTGACCGGATCAATCGCTATGGGCAAGAGCACGGCGGCAAGGATGCTGCGGCGGCTCAAGGTGCCGGTCCACGATGCCGATGACTGCGTTCACCGGCTATTCGTCGCGGGAGGCCGGGCGGTTGGGCCAATTTCCAAGGCCTTTCCCGGTGTGGTCGAGAACGGCGCGGTTGATCGCAGCCGTCTCGGGGCGCAGGTCTTCGGCAAGCCGGATGAGCTTAAAAGACTTGAGTCGATCGTTCATCCCCTGGTCCGCGACGAGCGTGACCGGTTTCTCGCGGCGCACCGGCGGCGCGGGACCCGTCTTGTGGTCCTGGATGTGCCGTTGTTGTTCGAGAGCGGCGGACACCGCGGCTGTGATGAAATTATGGTGGTTAGCGCACCGGGTTTTCTTCAGCGCCGCCGCGCCCTGGCCCGCCCGGACATGACGCCGGGTAAGCTGGCGTCGATTCTAGCGCGGCAGATGCCGGATCACCGCAAGCGGCGACTGGCCGACGTGGTCATTAGCGCGGGGCTTGGTTTCGCCGATACGCAACGCCGGCTGGTGCGGTATTTGAAACGCCGACGGCAAAATAAAGCGTAGCTCAGCAACGGGAGGCAAAAGGTGCGGGAAATTGTCCTGGATACCGAGACAACGGGGCTGGATCCACTTTCCGGGCATCGGATCATCGAGATCGGCGCCCAGGAGCTGCTCAATCATGTTCCGACCGGCAATAGCTTTCATTGCTATATCGACCCGCAGCGCGACGTCGATCAGGGCGCATTCGAGGTGCACGGCCTGTCTCGGGAATTCCTGTCCGACTTCACGCCGTTTTCGGGCATCGTCGACAGCTTTCTTGAGTTTATCGGCAAAGACAGGCTGATCATTCACAACGCCAGATTCGATATGGGCTTCATCAACATGGAGCTCAACCGGCTAGGGCGAGACGACATCCCGATGGACGGGGTGGTCGATACGCTGCAGATGGCGCGCCGGCGGTTTCCCGGCGCACAAGCCAGTCTGGACGCGCTGTGCCGGCGGTTTGAGATTGATAATTCCCACCGCGACCTGCACGGCGCCCTGGTTGACGCCGATCTTTTGGCGTCGGTGTACTTGGAGCTAATCGGTGGTCGTCAACCGGGGCTTGAGCTGGCGGAGAAAGCCGGATCCATCCAGGCCCCGGCACCGCGCCAGACCACCAGCAGAGAAGAACGAAAATTCACCGCCAGCCCTGAAGAACGGGCGGCTCATGGCCAATTGCTCGATCAATTGACCGACCCGATCTGGCGAGATGATTAAGCGGGAATGAAGTTTAACCGGCTTGTTGAACGTCGGTCTATTAAACGAAGCCCTATTGAACGAGGGTTTCCGCCGCCGGAGCGTGGCTGCCCTCTTGCTGTGATTGTCGGTAAAGCTGAGCAAAATCGACCGGTTGGATCAACAGAGGCGGGAAACCGCCGTCGCGGGTGATATCGGCCACAATGTTCCGCGCGAACGGAAACAACAACCGCGGGCATTCGATGAGCAGCACGGCCTGCAAATGCTCTTCCGCAAGGCCTTCCAGAGTGAACACGCCGCCATAACTAAGTTCGGCGAGAAAAAGCTGGCCTTCGTCGCCGGTGCCATTGACCGTGGTCGTCAACACCACTTCATAGACATCGTCGGCCAGCTTGGTGGCCTTGACGTCGACATGCACGTCGACCTTTGGTTGGCCCTCCTGCGCCTGCAGGCTCCTCGGCGCGCGCGGATTCTCAAACGAAAGGTCTTTGACGTATTGTGCATTGACCCGTATCGGTAGCGACCCGGCTTCTGCAGGTGCCGGAGCCGGCGTATCGGTGCTGTCGGTCATTGGAAACCCTTCGGAAAAACGATCTGGAAGCAAGCTATATAATCCGCCGAGGTATCACGGATCGGGGGTTCCCACAACCACGCCCCGGCCTTCCGGATCGACGCGCAGGACCGTCCCGTTGGTCACTTTCAGGCCGGTTACGCCGCGGATAAACCCCCAATGTGAGATAACCGCGACCTGGTCCCGATCCGGCAAGGTCGCCGAGGTTTCGATGAAGGCGCGACCGCGCGCCGCAACCAAATCGTCGGTCTCATCCTCGTGGGGCCACCAGCGGTCCTCGAGATGCGAAAAATCAATCCCTGGCCACTCACGCATGAGGACGTCGCGCGGCGTGCCGATATCGCAGGAAAACGCATAATGTTCGCGAACCGTCGGGTTGACCGCTATCGACAACCCCAGCGTCTCGGCAATGATTGACGCGGTTTGCAAGGCGCGTCTGTAGGGGCTGCTGATCAGGCGGCGGACGTTCATATCCGCAAGAAAGCCGGCCGCCTGCTTGGCCTGGGCCGCGCCAAGCTCGGTAATCGCCGGATCCTCGATGCCCGGGTCCTGGCGGGTCTGTCCGTAAATGACATTGAATTCTGATTGGCCGTGGCGAATGAATATCATGGTTTGGTCCGATCCTGCGGCCGGTCGGCTTTATCGGGGCGGTAATCCGGCAAACCCGGCCGCTCGAGATCTGCGTCACCCGCGCTGTTCGGCTCGCTCACACCCGCCTCGCTCACATCCTGGAAGTCCCCGTCTATGGTGCTTCCGTTGGATGGACCGCGGCCATCACCATGGCTACCGGAAGACATGTGGACATGCGCCTTGGCGAGCACCGAGCGCAGCAACACCGCCATCACCAAGATCCGGATCGGGGGAATGAAAAGAAGAAACCCGATCACATCGGTCACGAATCCGGGAACGAACAAACAAACCGCCGCCAATAACAAGCCGAGGCCACCAAGCACTTCGGCCAGCGGCATCCGCCCATGGCCGAGGCTCTCTTGGGCGCGCCTTAGCGTGGTAAGGCCTTGAATGCGGAACAAGATCGCACCGGCCGCTGCCGTGGCGATGGTGGCGCCGATCGTCGGCAGTCCACCGATCCGTCCGCCGACCTCGATAAAAGTCAGGATCTCGGCGACGGGTAATCCGACAAATAGACAGAGAATGAGGATGGCCATGGTTGCTCTTTGCGCAGTGACAGCTTAAGTAGTGGGGTGTACCGTTTTTCGTTTAACGAACGCGGTCGATCGTATCTCGGAAGGAACGACGTGAGGCTTGCTGAACAGGCGCATGTCGGCGATTCCTAGGTCTTGTGAAAGACAGGTAGAGAAAGGTCGGGCGGCGGTCCAGTATAACCTCCGGCCGGAAACGCGAAATGGGCGACGGTTTCGCATTCTTCGACATTATAATTTTCGCGATGCTGGCCGGTTATCTGGTTTTCCAGCTCCGCCGTGTGTTGGGGCGGCGAACCGGCCACGAGCAGGATCGCCGGGCCAATCCGTTCAAGCGCCAACCCGATGATGCGGCGGAAAACGACAATGTGATCGCGTTGCCGGAGCGGGTTGATGCTGATTCTCCGATCGAGGAGACGGCGAATTTCGACCCGCAAGTCAACGGCCACACCAGACTCAAGACGATTGATCCGGATTTTGACGATCGCGAGTTTTTGCGCGGCGCAAAGGGGGCTTTTGAATGGATCGTCGCGGCTTTTGCCCGCGGCGACCGCAAAGAGCTGCGGAATCTGTTGGGGCCCTCGCTCCTGGAGAGCTTTGAGGCGGCAATTGATCAGCGTGAGCAGGCCGGCGAGACGCTTGAAACCACCATCGCGTCAATGAAATCGGCAACGATTAATGACGTGACCTTCGACGGCCCGGCGGTTTCCATTGTCGTCGAGCTCATCACCGATCAGGTCAAGGTGACCCGCGATGCAAAGGGTGAAGTGGTCGAGGGCGACCCCGATAAAATCGAGACATTGACCGACATTTGGATCTTCTCTCGTGAATTGGGCTCAAGTGATCCGAACTGGCAGCTTGTCGGAACCCAGGACCCTGAAGAACAAACCTGAAGACGGCTCGGCCAACGCACCGATGGCGACGCGGACGATGAACAGCCCCTTTCACCTTGCGGCGGTGTTGCTTTTTCTGGTTGTGACGGGCTGTGCGCAAGACCGTGCTGTGGTTACGCCGCCGGACACCGCCGCCGCTTCAACAACCGTTCGTTTCAAGCCGCTCGCCTTCTCGGCGTTGCCACAGTGGGCGGCGGGCCGCCAAGGCGAGGCGCTTGCCGCGTTGAGTCGGTCCTGCGGCAAGCTTTTGCGAGGGTCGCCGGCCCGATGGATGACTGATAAATCCGTGGGGGGCCGCGTGGGCGACTGGACCTTGGCCTGTCGGGCGGTTCCGTCGAGCAAGGCCGGTCATGGCGAAGCCAGACGCTATTTCGAAACCTGGTTCCAACCTTACGAGGTTTCCGCCAGCCCATCGGCGGCCAATCCATCTGAAAATGGATTGTTTACCGGGTATTTTGAGCCCAACCTGCGCGGTTCGCTGACGCAGAGCGATAAATTCAATGTGCCCCTGTACCAACGACCGGACGATCTGGTTCTCGTGACGCTTGGCGATTGGCGCGACAATCTGCGCGGTGAACGGATTGCCGGGCGAATCATCGATGGCCGATTGAAGCCGTATCATTCTCGCGCCGATATCGAAGCCGGCGCTATCAAGGCAAAGGCGCAGCCCCTGGCTTGGGTCGACGATCCGGTCGACGCGTTCTTCCTGCACATTCAAGGCTCCGGCCGGATTGTTCTGCCGGACGGCGGGGTGGTCAGGGCTGGCTATGACGGTCATAACGGCCATGTTTACCAAGCGATAGGGCGGTATTTGATCGAAGCGGGCGAAATCACCCGAGAGGCGATGTCGCTGCAATCGATACGGGCTTGGCTAAAAGCCAACCCGACAAAAATGATCACCATGATGAACCGCAACCCCTCGTATATTTTCTTTCGCCGGATCAACGGCGCTGGCCCAATCGGCGCACAGGGCGTGCCGCTGACGCCCGGGCGCTCCTTGGCGGTCGATCCGAGCATCCTGCCGCTCGGTGCGCCGATTTGGGTGTCTATCGACTATCCCGACGAGGCCGGACGGCCGCTGCGCCGGATGATGGTGGCCCAGGATACCGGTGGCGCGATCAAGGGCGCGGTGCGCGGCGATGTGTTCTGGGGTCATGGCGATGCGGCGGGCGCTCTGGCCGGCCCGATGAAGGCGCCTGGCCGGTTGTATCTGTTGCTTCCCAAAACCCTAAGGGTGGCGCATCGAAGGTGACGGTGTGGGCGCCGGCGGGCGCTCTTGCAACGCACCGGTGATTTGCCCACGATCTGCCCATCCTGCCGACCGACCCGCCTACCGGAGCCGTTTGATGTCAGAAACCCACCGACAAGCAGCGGAACGGCCACCGATCAAGGTTGGATTGTTCGTGACCTGTCTGGTGGACCTGTTCCGTCCCAGCGTCGGCTTCGCGGCGCTTGAGCTGTTGGAGCAGGCCGGTTGCGTCGTCGAGGCGCCGGCCGGCCAAACCTGCTGTGGCCAGCCCGCTTATAATTCCGGCGATCCAAAGGCCGCTCGAGCGGTTGCACAGGGCCTACTCGATACTTTCGAAGGGTATGACTATGTGGTAGCGCCGTCTGGCTCCTGCGCCGGAATGATCCGCTATCACCTCGTGGAATTATTCGCCGATGACCCGGAAAAACAGCACCGGGCAAGGCATCTTGGCGCGCGGACTCATGAATTGGTTTCATTCCTGGTGGACATACTTGGCGTAACGGCGCTCTCGGCGCGGTTCGAGGGGGTGGTCGCCTATCATGATTCCTGCTCGGGCCTGCGCGAGCTTGATATCAAGACTCAACCCCGCCGCTTGCTGGCTGGCGTTGAGGGCCTCGTGCTCAAGGAATTGAAGGAGCCGGAAGTCTGCTGTGGGTTTGGCGGGACCTTTTGCGTGAAATATCCGCAGATTTCCGATGCCATGGTCAGCAACAAACTCCGCGATATCGAGGACGCTGGCGCCGGAACGGTGTTGGCGGGAGATTTGGGCTGCCTGATGAACATGGCCGGTAAAGCAAGCCGGTCGGGCTCGAAGGTTGAATTTCGCCACATCGCCGAGGTTCTTGCGGGGACCGACGGGACTCCGGCGATCGGGCGCCCGAACCGATGAAGACCCACCCGACCTCAGCGACATTTCCAAGCAATGCCAGCACGGCCCTAGCCGACCCGATCTTGCAGCGAGCTTTGGGGAATTTGAAAAAGGGATTTCCGGTAAAACGCGCGGAAGTGGTGGCGGATTTGCCGGAATTCGAGGCTTTGCGCGACGTTGCGCGGGACATCAAGGACCACACACTGAACCATCTCGACGCCTATTTGGAGATCTATGAGGCCAACGTGGTGCAAAGTGGCGGCCAAGTACATTGGGCGCGCACGGCCGAGGAGGCTTGCGAGACCGTCATGACGATCTGCCGCGACGCCGGCGCCCGTATCGTCACCAAGGGCAAATCGATGGTGGCCGAGGAGATCGGTCTGAACAACTATCTCGATACCCGCGGGATCGAGCGCGTCGAGACGGATTTAGGTGAGTACATCATCCAACTGCGCGATGAGCCGCCAAGCCACATCATCGTTCCGGCGGTGCATGTCACCAAGGAACAGATCGGCGAGACTTTTCGGGCCGCCCATGACGGCCTGGACCCCAATCGGGACCTGACTGAGCCCAGAGACATCACCGATGAGGCGCGGGATCGTCTGCGGCAAAAATATTTCGCCGCAGAGGTTGGCATTACCGGGGCGAATTTCCTGGTCGCCGAAAACGGCTCCAGCATCATCGTCACCAATGAAGGCAATGGCGACCTGACCCAAACCCTTGCAAAAGTGCATATCGTCGTCGCTAGCCTGGAAAAGCTGGTGCCGACCATGGAGGATGCAATCGCCGTCCTGCGGTTGCTCGCGCGGTCCTCGACGGGGCAGGAATTTTCAGTTTACACCACCGTATCGAACGGGCCGAAACGCCCCGCCGATCTCGACGGGCCCGAGGCTTATCATGTGGTTTTGGTGGATAACGGCCGTACCGCGATGTTGGGGACTGAAAACCAAGATATGCTCAGGTGTATTCGCTGTGCCGCCTGCATGAATCATTGCCCGGTTTATGGCGCGGTTGGCGGCCATGCCTATGGTTGGGTTTATCCGGGGCCCATGGGGGCGGTTCTGACGCCATCGCTGATCGGTATCGAAAATAGTGGACACCTGCCCCACGCGTCGACCTTCTGCGGGCACTGTGAACAGGTTTGCCCGATGAAAATTCCGCTGACCAAGATGATGCGGCACTATAGAAACCGGGCCTACGCATCTGGTCATGGGTCAAAAATCGGCAGGATCGCGCTAGGTGCGTGGTCATACCTGGCCGCTCGACCAGCGCTTTACCGCTGGGTTACGAAAATTGCGGCGCGAGGGCTTGGTTGGTTCGCTGGTCGCCGGGGAAGTCTCAGTCGCGTGCCTTTGGCTGGGGGCTGGACGGAAATGCGCGATCTTCCAGCGCCGGAGGGCGAGACTTTCATGGAGCGATACGACCGGGAATCCCGCCGGAAACCCCGCCAAGAACCCCGCCAAGAACCCCAAAGCGGCCTTGGCCAATGAGCGCCGCTAGAGAGCAAATTCTCTCCGGAATACGTAAATCCCTGGGGCGCGGCCCGCTGGATGAGACCGGCATGGCGCCGATCCGACAGCGGCTGCAGGCGCCTTCCCGCCACATCATCCCGGCGCGGGTGAATTTGGATGCCGAGGGGCTTGTCGCGCTGTTCATATCCAAGGCCAAGGGCGTAAGCGCGTCCGTGGATGAGGTTGCCGACATGGCGGCGGCGCCACAGGCGGTTGCACGCTATCTCATCAAGGAGAATCTGCCGGCCCGCTTGGTCCAAGCGCCCGGTTTGGCGGATATGGATTGGTCGGTCGCCCCGACCATCGAGGTCCGTTCCGGTCTTGCCGAGGAGCCGGATGAGGTTGGGTTGACGCCGGCGGTGGCCGGGGTTGCGGAAACCGGAACCCTGCTATTGGCCTCGGGGCCTGAAACGCCGACCACCCTCAATTTCGTACCGGCGACCCATATCGTCGTGCTGCGCCGGGATCAAATCGTCGGCCCCTATGAGGATGCTTGGGATCACTTGAGAGCCAACGCTGAAGCCGCCGGGAGTCAGCCGCGCGCAGCCAATTTCATCACCGGGCCGTCACGAACCGGCGATATCGAGCAAAAAATCGAGATCGGCGTGCACGGTCCGCTGCGTCTTCATATCGTGATCGTGGAGCGTTGAGTTGATGGCGGGCCAACAGCGTAAGGGGCGGCCAAGCCCCCAGGACATTGAGCTGTTTCACCGGGTTCTTGCCGATGTGACGCCGCTCAGACCGGAGCCGGAGCCAACGTCGAAGCCGTCGGACGGATCGACCACGCCGCCAAAGGCGGAAAAACCGGCTAAAAAAACACCAAAAACCAAGCCTGCGCCTCCCCATAAGCCGACGATCAAAACTGCGGCGACACCAGCCGCCCTGGCCGATCACGGGCCGGGCCGGGCGCCGGGCCTAGATCGTCGCTCGGCGCTCCGGCTGAAGCGCGGAAAGACCGAGATCGACGGCCGGATCGATTTGCATGGGATGACGCAGGAACAGGCGCGCTCCGCCCTGACCGGCTTTGTCATCTCGGGCCATCGCCAAGATCGCCGCTGTTTGCTGGTGATCACCGGCAAGGGCCGCCGCCCGGCTCGTGACGAAACCGACTCGTGGAGCTCCGAACCCGGGATTTTGCGCCAAAGGGTGCCGCGCTGGCTGGAAGAGCCGCCCCTGGTGGGCTGTATCCTTGCCTATTCGCCGGCCCAACCCGAACATGGCGGATCCGGGGCGCTGTACGTACTGTTGAAGCGGCGACGCGGACCATGACGCCGTTCGGAGCCCGGTTGCGGGACCTGAGGGCCGAGAAGGGCGTCACGATGACCAAGATGGCCGCCGCGTTGCAGGTCTCTCCGGCCTATTTATCGGCGCTTGAACATGGCCGTAAAGGTCGCCCGACGGTAGGACTACTTCATCAAATTTGCGCGTATTTCAGCTTGATTTGGGACGACGCCGAAGCACTACGTCGAGTCGCCGAGTTGTCTCATCCCAGGGTCGTGGTCGATACCGCCGGCCTCAGTCCGAAAGCGACGGAACTGGCCAATCGTCTGGCCGAGAAGATCGGCGATCTTGACGATTCCCGTCTCGATACCCTGCTCGCTGAATTAAGCGACCCGGCGGACCATCGCGGGCCAAGGCACTGACCCCGCCGGCGGCTGGATTTTGGCTTCAGAGGATAAACTTGCTGAGATCGGTGTCCTTGGCGAGATCACCGACGTGGATTTTTACGTATTCAGCGTCAATTTCCACGGTTTGGTCCGGACTGTCGGAGGCGCTGAAGCTGATTTCGTCCAACAATTTTTCCAGAACAGTGTGCAAGCGCCGCGCGCCAATGTTCTCGACGCTTCGGTTCACCTCAACCGTTAGATCGGCCAGAGCGTCGATGGCGTCGGGCTTGAAATCCAGAGTCACCTGCTCGGTCGCCAGCAAGGCGGTGTATTGGGTGATCAGGCTGTTTTCAGGCTCGGTCAGAATGCGCCTGAAGTCGTCGCGGGTGAGAGCCAATAGCTCAACCCGGTTCGGCAGGCGACCTTGCAGTTCCGGCAACAGGTCCGAGGGTTTGGCCTGGTGAAAGGCGCCGGAGGCAATGAAAAGGATGAAATCGGTTCGCACCGCTCCATGTTTGGTAGCGACGGTAGTTCCTTCAATGAGTGGCAGTAAATCCCGCTGTACACCCTCGCGCGAGACGTCGCCGCCCTGGCGTTCGGAGCGGGCGCAGATCTTGTCGATCTCATCAAGGAACACGATACCATTTTGTTCGACGGCGTCGATCGCCTGACGGACCACGCGCTCTTCATCCAAAAGTTTGTCAGCCTCCTCGGCCAATAACACTTCATGGGATTCAGCGACCGACATGGTGCGGCGTTTGGTCTTGCCGCCAAAGGCTTTGCCGAGCACGTCATTGAGATTCATCATGCCCATCTGGGCGCCCGGCATGCCGGGGATCTCGAAGGTCGGCAGGCCACCGCCACTGCCATCGGTGGTCTCGATTTCGATCTCTTTGCCAGCCAGCTCACCCTCGCGCAGCATCTTGCGGAATTTCTGCCGGGTTTCCTCGCGGGCGTTCTCCCCGGCGAGCGCGGTGATTACCCGGTTTTCAGCCGCAAGTTCGGCTTTGGCGTGGACATCCCGGCGCATTTTTACCCGGACCATGGTGATCGCGGTTTCAACCAAATCGCGGATGATTTGCTCGACGTCCCGACCGACATAGCCGACCTCGGTGAATTTCGTCGCCTCGACCTTGAGAAAGGGCGCGTCGGCCAGCTTGGCCAGACGCCGCGCGATCTCGGTCTTGCCGACCCCGGTCGGGCCGATCATCAGGATGTTCTTTGGCTGCACTTCCTCGCGGATTTCCTCCGGGAGCTGTTGACGGCGCCAACGATTGCGCAGGGCGATGGCAACGGCGCGCTTGGCGGCGCTTTGCCCGACGATGAAACGATCGAGTTCGGAGAAGATCTCGCGGGGGCTGAAGGCGGTCATGTGGAAATCCCGGTGGTGGTCGCTTAAAGCGACTCAATGGTTACGTTCTCATTGGTGTAGATGCAAATGCCGGCGGCGATTTCCATGGCGCGCCGAGCAATGGATTCGCTGTCCATGTCGTCGCGGTCGATCAGCGCGCGCGCCGCCGATAACGCAAATGACCCGCCCGACCCAATCCCGATCAACCCATCTTCAGGCTCCAGCACATCGCCATTGCCGGACAAGATCAATGATGTGCCCTCATCGGCGACCGCCATCATCGCCTCAAGGCGCCGGAGATATCGATCGGTTCGCCAATCCTTGGCCAACTCGACGCACGCCCGGGTGAGCTGCGCCGGATGCTGCTCCAGCTTGGCTTCCAAGCGCTCGAACAGGGTAAAGGCATCGGCCGTCGCACCGGCGAAACCGGCGATCACCGATCCACCCGACAGCCGCCGCACCTTGCGCGCCTGACTTTTGATCACGGTGTTTCCGAGGGTGACCTGGCCGTCGCCGGCGATCACCACCTTGCCATCCTTGCGGACCGAGAGGATCGTCGTGCCGTGCCAGGTGGTTCCGCTCTCGCTCATCGATCGTCCATTCTCATTTGTCTTCCTCGCCAAACGCCCGCCGTCAGGGTTATCCAGGGGGCCAGCATCCTCGTCAAACCCGCCGGCGGACTGGCCAGCCACCGTGGTTCCTGGTACATAGCGCGCCGAAGCGACGGGATGACCAATCATGACCGACCAGCGCACCGCAACCATCGAACGCGTTACCAAAGAGACGCGGATTCGCGCCGCCGTCAACCTCGACGGTAGCGGATCTTATGATGTATCGACCGGGATTGGTTTTCTCGATCATATGCTTGAACAGCTTTCCCGACACTCACTGATCGACCTTTCGCTAGAGGCGGCAGGAGATCTGCACATTGATTTCCATCACACGACGGAAGATTCCGGCTATGTGGTCGGCGAAGCCGTGCGTCAGGCGCTTGGCACCCGCACCGGCATCACCCGTTATGGCGCGGCGCGAATACCGATGGACGAAACCTTGAGCGAGGTAACGCTCGATATCTCCGGTCGGCCCTATCTCGTTTGGGGGGTGAAGATGCCTCAGGCCAAGCTGGGCGACATGGACACCGAGCTTTTTAAGGAATGGTTCCAAGCCTTCGCCCAATCGGCCGGCATTACCCTGCATGTCCGAAATATATACGGCGAAAACACGCATCACATTGTTGAGTCCTGCTACAAGGCCTTGGCCCGTGCGCTGCGCCAGGCGATCACCATCGACGCCCGCGCGGCCGACAGCGTGCCGTCGACCAAGGGTTCGCTGGGCGGCACCGCTTCCGGCGGGTGAAAAAGCGTTCGATTCGGCATTTGGTTCGGGGATTGATCAGATCATGAGCGTCGCGATCATCGACTATGGTTCTGGCAATCTTCGGTCCGTCGCGAAGGCTTTTTCCTGGGCCGCGGGTCGGGCTGAGCATACGCCCGAGGTGCGGGTGACCGCCGATCCCGACGACTTGGCGTCGGCTGAGCGCATCGTGCTGCCTGGCGTTGGTGCTTTTGCTGATTGCATGCGGGGTCTCGAAGCGGTCTCTGGCATGCGTGAGGCGCTGCAAGAGCAGGTAATTCGGCGCGGCAAGCCGTTTCTAGGCATCTGTGTCGGCATGCAACTGATGGCCCGAAGCGGTTACGAGCACGGTGCTACCGATGGACTGGGCTGGTTGCCTGGCGGGGTGGTCGAAATTTCCCCCGGCCCCGGCCCCAATGGAAAGCGCCTCAAGGTGCCGCATATGGGTTGGAATCAGCTTGTGATGAGTTCTCACCGCCATCCTGTGTTAAAAGGCCTCGATGATGGTTGCCACGTCTATTTCGTCCATAGCTACCATATGCGCCCCGAGGCTCCCGATCACATCGTGGCGACCACGGATTATGGCGAGTCGGTAACCGCCGCGGTCGCTCGGGATAATATCTTCGGCACCCAATTCCACCCCGAGAAAAGCCAGGCGGCGGGATTGCGCCTGATCAGCAACTTTCTCGCTTGGCGACCATAAGGGATGCAGCATGAGTCCGGAAAATAGAACCTTTGCGCCGCCGGAAATTCGCGTTGAGCTTCTGCACAACCTCAACGCGGCCGATTTGAATGATTTGTGCGACGCCGCCGGGGCGGCGATCCGAGATGGCGGCGGCTTTGGCTGGGTAAAGCCTCCTGAGCACGACGTGCTGGAGGCCTATTGGCGCGGCGTCATCCTGATTTCGGATCGGCATCTCTTGGTCGGCAGGCTCGATGGGGTTATCGCCGGCTCCTGTCAAATTGTGATACCGGCCCGAAACAATGAAGCGCAAAGCTTTGCCTGCAACCTGACCACGAATTTTGTGGCGCCTTGGGCGCGCGGGCACGGGTTGTCGGCGAAATTGATCGAAGCTGCCGAAGAGCATGCCCGCGACTCAGGTTTTCAGGTGCTCAATCTGGATGTGCGCGAGACGCAAACCGCGGCGATAAGGATTTATGAGAACCTCGGCTATGTCCGGTTTGGTTCGCACCCTCTCTATGCGCGGGTTGGCGGCCGGGATGTCGCCGGCCATTTCTATTACAAAACCCTAGATCAGACACCAGATAAGCCGGGAACGCCCTCGTGATTCTATTTCCGGCGATCGATCTGAAGGCCGGGGCCTGTGTGCGCTTGCTGAAGGGCGAAATGGATAGCGCCACGGTTTATAACACCGACCCGGCGGCTCAGGCGGTTGCGTTTCGTGATTCTGGATGCGCCTGGATCCATGTGGTTGATTTGGACGGCGCCTTTGCCGGGCGTTCAGTGAATGGCGATGCGGTTCAGGCGATCCTTGCCGCCGGGGTGCCGGTTCAGCTTGGCGGCGGAATTCGCGATATGCCGGGTATCGAAGCTTGGCTTGGGCGCGGCGTGGCGCGGGTCATTCTCGGCACCGCGGCGTTACGCGATCCGGAACTGGTAAAGGCCGCCTGTCGGGCGTTTCCCGGTCAGGTCGCCGTTGGCATCGATGCCCGGGGCGGCATGGTCGCGGCCGAGGGTTGGGCCGAAAACTCGACGGTCCGGGTGCTGGATCTGGCGCGCCGTTTCGAGGATTGCGGCGTTGCTGGGATCATCTTTACCGATATCGACCGCGATGGTGCGCTGGGCGGGGTTAATGTCGAGGCGACGGCGGCCCTGGCCGAGGCCATCACGACGCCGGTCATTGCCTCGGGCGGCGTGTCTTCCTCGGCGGATTTGCTGGCGCTTCGCGAGCGCGCCGCGTCGGGTATCGCCGGGGTGATCTGTGGGCGCTCGCTCTATGACGGCCGGCTGGATCTTGTCGAGGGCTTGCGGATCCTCGCGGATGTGCCGGCAGAGACGGGCGCAAAAATCCAGACGGACCGCGCGGAGGCCTCGGGATGCTGACCGTGCGGGTTATTCCCTGCCTGGACGTCAAGGACGGTCGGGTCGTCAAGGGGGTTAACTTTCTGGATCTCGTCGATGCCGGCGATCCGGTGGAGCAGGCCCGGGTCTATGATGCCGAGGGGGCTGACGAGCTTACCTTTCTCGACATCACCGCCAGCAGTGACAATCGCGACACCTTGTTCGATGTTGTGGCCCGGACGGCGGAGCAATGCTTCATGCCGCTGACGGTCGGCGGCGGGGTTCGCGCGGTTGAGGATATTCGCAAGTTGCTGCTGGCCGGCGCCGACAAGGTTTCGATCAACACCGCCGCCGTGCACCGCCCCGACTTTGTGCGTGAGGCGGCGGAAAAGTTCGGTGCGCAATGCATCGTCGTTGCGATCGACGCCAAAAAGACCGGTCCGGACCAATTCGAGGTCTTCACCCATGGGGGTCGGCGCGAGACCGGCATTGACGCGGTTGCCTGGGCGCAGCGGATGGTTGAATACGGGGCCGGCGAAATCCTGCTTACGTCGATGGATCGCGACGGCACCAAAGCCGGCTTTGATTTGCCGTTGACGCGGGCAATCTCGGATGCGGTGTCCGTGCCCGTGGTCGCTTCCGGCGGCGTCGGCACGTTGGACCATTTCGTCGAGGGCGTGCTGGAGGGCGGCGCATCGGCGGTGCTGGCGGCCTCGGTGTTCCATTTTGGCCAGTTTCGCATCGCCGAGGCCAAGGCCCGCATGGCCGAAGCTGGAATTCCTGTGAGGCCGCACCCATGACCCATCCCATCGATGCGCTTTTCCAGGTGATCGCCGACCGCAGGGGCGAGGACCCGGAGCGATCCTACACCGCGCGATTGTTTGAACGCGGAACGCCGACGATTGCGCGCAAGGTCGGCGAGGAAGCTGTCGAGACGGTGGTCGAGGCGCTTGCCGGCTCGAAACAGACATTGACCGCCGAAAGCGCTGATTTGCTGTATCATCTGCTTGTGCTATGGGCGGATGGCGGTATCGATCCGCAGGACGTTTGGAGCGAATTGTCGCGCCGGGCCGGCACCTCGGGACTGGATGAAAAGGCTGGCCGGTCGGAAAAGGTCGGCCGGTCGGTCAAGACCGCCAGCGCAAAGGACTAAGCCATGGCCTATGATCCGGATAACATCTTCGCCAAGATTCTGCGGGGCGAGATCCCCAATCGAACGGTATTCGAAGACCAACATGTGCTGGCCTTTCACGATATCAACCCGCAGGCTCCGGTCCATGTATTGGTGATCCCCAAGGGCCCCTACGAGAACATGACCGTGTTCGGCAACGAGGCGAGCGCTGAAGAACAAGCCGCCTTGATGCGGGCGATTGGTGAGGTCGTAAGGATCATGGAGCTTGCCGAGGCCGGTTACCGCATCATCTCGAACAATGGTCAGGACGGGGTGCAGGAGGTGCCCCATCTGCACATTCATGTGCTTGGCGGCAGGCGGTTGGGGCGCATGCTTGGACGACCGACGGCCTAGCCAATAACCCGTTGTTTGGAAGGTGTCGAATAACCCGATAAAATTACGCCTAATTCCTTGAGAATCTTGACATAACCTATGCTCGGCCTATGTTTGACGTTCATCGTGGCGCCGGGGTTTATAGCCGGCTCTGGGACAAGGCCGACGTGATTTTTCGACAACTCGCGCGATGCGTAACGACGAGATCGCGTTGGTTTCGCCGCCGCGAGGAGGCAGGAAATGGTCGATGAGGCTGCTAACGATCGACTGAGCAAAATCGTCGCCAAGCACGAGGCTTTTCTGCGCCGCTATCCCGGCGGCGAGATGGCGGATCTGCGCAACCAGGATTTGCGCGGCGTCGAGCTTCCCGGCGTTGATCTCCGGCAGGCGCTGCTCGCGGGGACCAATCTGCAGCGCGCGGTTTTCGCCGGCGCTGATCTTTCCGACGCGCAGATGCTGACCGTTCGTCTCAGTCATGCCGATTTGTCGGCGAGCAAACTGGTTGGCGCTAATCTTCGGGGCGCATCGTTGGCTAATTGCAAGCTGATGGCGGCTGATTTAACCGACGCTGATATGCGGCCGATGAAGCTGAACGATGTATATCACTCGATCGAGCAGGTAACCGACCTGCAGAACAGCGACCTGTCTGACTCGAAAATCGTGCGCACCGATCTGAGCGGCGCCAATCTATCCGGAATGGTCGCGACGGGCGCCAAATTTCTCGACGCCAACCTGAGTGGCGCCAATCTGCACCACGCCGATTTGACCAAGACCACTTTCATTGGCGCCAATTTGTCGGGGACGAACCTGCAGGGCGCCAACCTCAGCTCGGCGACGCTTCGGGATGTCAACCTGAGCCACGCCGATCTTCGCTCCTGCAATCTCGATGGCGCCAACCTTGCCAATGCGGATATATCGAATTGTCGTTTGGCGGCAGGCATGGACACCATGCCGGAGGACATTCAATATCAGTTGATCGCACACTTTAATTTCATCAGCTCGTCTGGAAAAATTGGCGCACGCGCCGATTTGCGCGGCAAGGACATGTCGGGACTTGACCTTTCCGGGGTTGAGTTGAGCGCTGCCGATCTATCCAACGCCAATCTCGAGGGCGCAAAAATGCGGGGTTGTACCCTGCGGTTCACTAATTTCGGATCCTCAAATTTGCAAAAAACCGATCTCACCCGATCGGATCTGCGCGGCGCCAATTTCAAGGACGCGGACTTGTCCGGCGCCACCCTGACCTCGGCCCGCCTGTCGAGGATCGCTATTTTGCGACCGCAAACCCTTGAGGTTCTGCGCGAATGGCCGACTGATTTGCGCGGCGCTAAATTGATTGGCGCCAATCTACAAAAAGCCGATTTCGCCGGCGCCTTGGTAGAGAACACCATCTTTGACCACGCTGACCTCACCTCCGCGTCCTTCGACGAGGTTACCTTGGCTGCGGGTTCCTTTGCGGACACCACGGGTTTAAAGCCGGAAACAACGTTGAAATAACGCTTTACCCTCGCCGGACAGGGCTGTTGCGAGGCCCTTTCATCCGAAAAACCGCCCACGCCCGCCCATAACCTCCCCAGAGGGATGAATTGGAGGCGGTAGCGAATGGTTGCGCGGGTCAATACGGTTGCGTTCAGAGGGATCGACACGCTCGAGATCGACGTGCAGGTCCATATCGCCAACACCATGCCCGGCGTCTTCATCGTCGGCTTGCCGGCCAAGGCGGTGGACGAGAGCAAGGACCGGGTACGCTCGGCGTTGGCGTCCCTGGGGTTGGCTTTCCCGCCACAGCGGATCACCGTCAATCTGGCGCCGGCGGATGTCATCAAGGAAGGCAGCCATTATGACCTGCCGATCGCGCTGGGGATTCTGGCCGCCATGGGCGTGTTGTCGCAGGAGGATCTATCGGGGTTCTGCGCCCTGGGCGAACTGGCGCTGGATGGCCGGTTGACCGCAGTCGCCGGCGTTTTGCCGGCGGCGATTGGGGCGTCGGCGCGGGGCCGGGGGATCATCTGTCCCGCTGCTTCGTGCCCGGAAGCAGCCTGGGCCGGGCAGGTCGAGGTTTTGGCGCCGGTGGATTTGATGGCGCTGATCAATCATTTCAAAGGCACCCAAATCCTGACCCCGCCGTCCAGCGAGCTGGCGATCGACGCGCCGCATTATCCAGATTTGGTGGACATCAAGGGCCAGGAGTCGGCGAAACGCGCGATCGAGGTCGCCGCAGCCGGCGGCCATAATCTCCTGATGATGGGCCCGCCCGGCGCCGGTAAGTCGATGCTGGCGGCGCGTCTGCCGGGAATATTGCCTCCCTTGGAGGCCTCCGAGGCGCTTGAAGTCAGCATGGTTCAATCGATTGCTGGAATTCTCACTGAGGGCCGTATCTCGCGTCGCCGGCCATTTCGCGATCCGCATCATTCCAGCAGTATGCCGGCGTTGGTCGGCGGCGGCGTGCAGGCCCGGCCGGGGGAAGTGTCGCTGGCCCATCGCGGTGTCTTGTTTCTCGATGAATTGGCCGAGTTTCCGCGCGCGGTGCTGGACTCGCTACGACAATCGATAGAAACCGGCAAGGCCGTGGTTAGCCGGGCCAATCATCGGTTTACCTATCCCGCGCGATTTCAATTGATCGCGGCGATGAATCCTTGCCGTTGTGGCCATATCGGCGATCCGGGCAGAGCCTGCGCCCGGGCGCCGCGCTGCGGCCAAGACTATCAATCCAAACTTTCTGGGCCTTTGCTCGATCGCTTTGATCTGCTGATCGAAGTGCCGCCGGTTAGCGCCGCTGACCTTTCCCTGCCGCCGCCGGCTGAGGGCAGCGCCGCTGTCGCCCAGCGGGTGGCCGAGGCGCGGGACCGGCAAACCCATCGACTGCGATCCCTGGGGGTCGAGCCGCCCGGACCGCGCAGCAACGCCGAAACCGACGGCACGGTGTTGGAGACGGTGGCGGCCCCTGACGAGGCCGGCCGCAAGCTTCTCACCGCCTCCGCCGAGCATCTGCGACTGACGGCGCGCGGTTATCACCGGGTGCTCCGGGTGGCCCGCACCATCGCCGATCTCGAGGCGGCGGAAACCGTGCGCCGCTGTCATGTCGCCGAGGCTTTGGCATATCGCGGCTCCCGGATGGCGTGACCCCCGGATGGCGTGATACCGCACCCAGTCCGGCTGGACCCTGCTTGCGATCATTTTTCTGTTTGATTTACCCGGCCTGATTTACCCGGTCTGATTTT